>JANMYZ010000146.1:0-2176 GCA_031382605.1 Planctomycetota bacterium
CGCGCAGCACTTCACGAATGTTCATGCAGATTCCCCTGGTCGATGCGTGCTCACGATCTGGAGGAGATGGTTTTCCAATTCCTGCAATCCTTGACCCGATACGCCCGACAAGGTCATCACGTTTTGTTTCAGTATGTCGGCTAGTGCTAGGGCGACTTCAGGTAAATCTGTCCGCGTATCCGCTTTGTTCAAAACCACCAACTGCGGCTTGGTCGCCAATTCAGGGCTAAAGCGCTGAAGTTCGTTGTTCAGCACGCGAATGCGCTCTGCCATCGATTCGGCGTCGCCTTCTGAACCATCGACCAAATGCAGCAAGATCGGACAGCGTTCAACGTGACGAAGGAACTGATGGCCAAGCCCACGTCCATCCGAAGCACCTTCAATCAGCCCTGGAATATCAGCCAAAATGATGCTGCGGTCGACGCGCTCAATGACGCCCAGCTGGGGTTCAAGAGTCGTAAATGGATACGCGGCGATCTTAGGACGAGCCTTCGACAAGCGCGACAATAACGTGCTTTTGCCAGCATTGGGGAAACCGATGATGCCGACATCGGCAATCAGTTTCAGTTCCAACTTCAAGTTGAGCGTTACCCCAGGTTCCCCTGGGCCGAACTGGCGTGGAGTCTGATTGGTCGAGCTTTTCCAATGCACGTTGCCCTTGCCGCCACGACCACCAGCAGCCAGCGTCGTACGTTGGCCTGGCTCAGTCATGTCGGCGATGATCTCGTCCGTTTCAGCAAGACGAATGATGGTCCCGCACGGCACCTTCATCACCAGATCTTCACCAAAACGGCCAAAACATTGCTTGCCAGTGCCAGGATTACCGTGTTCAGCTTTCCAGTACCGCTGACGGCAAAACACCGCCAAGGTGTTCATGTGCGGCGTGGCTTCGACGATCACGTCGCCGCCATTACCTCCGTCACCACCATCGGGTCCCCCCTCCGGAATAAACTTCTCACGGTAGAAGGTCGCCGCACCGGCGCCGCCATGACCGCTTTTGACCACGATTTCTGCTTCGTCTCTCAACATGGGCGGGATTGCACCGCACAAGCCGAAGGACGCAAGCACAGGATGCATTTCGCGATGGCAGCACGCAGTCGTATGAGGCCAACGTCACGACGGTTGTCCCAGACGACCAGCGACCCATCATCCCGCGCATGCCTGTCGTCCCCATCAGTTCTGACCGCCCCCGCCTGCCCGCTTGGTTCAAGCGCAGTCTGCCCGACCACGCCACCAGCGCCGAGACCAATGCCATCGTGCGCAGCCACGGTTTGGTCACGGTCTGCGAAGAGGCCACGTGCCCGAATCGTCAAGAATGTTGGTCGAAAAAAGCGGCGACGTTCATGTTGATGGGCGACAGCTGCACGCGCACCTGCACCTTTTGTGATGTCAAATGGACGAAAAATCCGGAGCCGCTTGATGCGACCGAGCCACAGCGTTTGGCCGCTGCCATCGCTGAGCTGAAATTACGCTTTGCCGTCGTCACCAGCGTCAACCGCGATGATTTACTTGATGGCGGAGCGCCGCATTTCGCCGCCACCATCGCCGCCATTCGCGCTCGTTCGCCGGAAACTTTGATTGAAGTGCTGACGCCAGATTTTCGCGGCCGCGCGGAATCGATCGACACCGTGGTTCGCGCTCGTCCAGATGTCTATAATCATAACCTGGAAACCATTCCGCGTCTTTATCCAACGGTGCGGCCACAAGCGCGTTTTCAGCGCTCGCTCGATCTGCTGAAACAAGTGAAAGATACCGATCCGACCATCTTGACGAAGTCAGGCGTGATGGTTGGCCTGGGCGAAACTGACGCGGAAATCCGTCATTTAATGGATGACCTTGTCCGTCATCGGGTCGACATCTTCACCATCGGTCAATATCTGCGCCCAAGCCTGGAACATCACGACATCATTCGCTTCGTCACCCCTGAACAGTTTGAAATCTATAAACTGTGGGGCGCCGAAGCCGGATTCAAATACGTCGCTTCGGGGCCATACGTACGATCAAGCTATTTTGCTGAAGAGGTTATGGCGGGTGCAATAAAGATGCCTTGTTAATGTCCGATGTCTGAGGTCCGATTTCCGAAGTCGAAGTCATTTTGACAAAGGACGCTTCATTATGGCTTGTGTCCACAGTATTCGACATAGGGGTTGTCTGACTTGTGACTTATTACATCCTG
>JANMYZ010000443.1:0-3813 GCA_031382605.1 Planctomycetota bacterium
CCATCAGTGGCTGCAAGATGGCGATCAGGTCATGACCAATATCGACGGGATCACGATCAATCATCCCACGGCCGTGATGTGCGCCTGGGCTCCAGATGATCGGCAGCGTGCTCGCGTTCTTGCGCGCTTGGCCGAAGAATCGGTGACGATGATGGTCGTCCGTGGGCCAGTGGATACGCCAAACGGTTTCGCTTTGACGTCCTTCGGCATGGAACCATGGAGTGTGCTGGTGCGGCGTGCGCCGTAAGCAATTCCTGGTGATTACTGCTCAGCGTTCGGCGCCGCGCTCTCACTGTTGATTTTTTCCAAGACTTCAGCGCGGGGGACCATGCGCCATTTTCCTTCTGGGCAGTCGTCTAATCCCCACGGTCCGACTTGGACGCGCAGAAGATCTTCCACCGCTAAACCAACCGCCATGCAGGCGCGGCGGATTTGATGTTTGCGGCCTTCGCGCAGGACGAAGGTCAGTCGGCGTGGATTCACGCGCTTGACCTCCATCGGTAAAATTTCTTCGGCATCTAAGCGGCGCAGCTCACCCAGTTGAATGACTTCGGCGCGTGTGGGATCGCGATCGGTGGTGACCTCATAGCGTTTACTCCACGCTTGGCCGCCAGTGATCAAGCGCGCAAGTTTGCCGTCCTGCGACATCACCAACAGTCCACGGCTGTTCTGGTCCAGCCGTCCGCAGACCGCGCAGGTCCACGGTTGGCGTAAGACTTCATCAACGCCTTCTGCATCTGGCGTGTGGCAATTTTCCGGAGTCAGCAGGTGAAACGCGGGAATCTGATCACCCTCTGGCTGGGTCGAGACGATGCCGGTGGGTTTATTCAGGACCACAGTTACCAGTTCGGCCAAGTGACGTTTGCCGCGATTTTTCAGCTCGATAACCGTATCGACCGGCACGCGTTCACCAAGGTTGGTGAAGACATTGCCATTGACCAAAACCTGTCCTGCACCGATCAGTCGCTCGGCCTCGCGACGAGAGCACCAGCCCTTCTGGGCAATCAGCTTGGCGACTCGTTCTTTTCCGTCTTGTACCGTCATGGCGGGGGTTGTGCCGAGACTCTGGCAAGGCACAAGCGCGACCGTTCTTCCCGCTCGATTATTTCTCTGCCAAGACGATTCCTGGTTATTCCTGACAACGGAACAAGGGATCGCCTTGCTACCTTGGGCAAGTTATTCGTCGACGTTACGCAACGCATATGGAATAACGATGCCCACAATCCCGCACTGGTTGCTTTTATTTGTTCTTCTCCAACTGAGTGTAACCGCTCAAGAGGCCAACCTGAATCGTTGGGAGCGTGATTTCGTCAAGCTCACCACCGGAGCGCGTGATGACGTGCAATACAATCTTTATCGCAGAGAGGGGGAGAAAGACTTTGTGTATGTGGAATTGCTCAATCGCAGAGGCTGCGATGTGAAAGTGATCTTTGAGCTTCAAGCGTCAGCTTCCGCGATTGATGGGAAACCGCTCACGCTGACCGCTTTTATTAGTGCGCAGGGCGTCTGGTCGAATGGTGACCAACGAAAAATTCCCTGTTCGGCGTGGAATCCAACGATGAGTATCCGTTCGGTTACCGATGGATTTTTAGAACAGAGCGAAGAAACCGAAACCGATTCCACGGGCAAGGTCACGGTTCGACATGCAGTGAGATTTGTTACCAGAGCGGAAAAGCCGTACCATCGTTCAAATTTTGAGAGCCGGCCCTAATATCGGCCACATTCCTGGGCGAGCCACGGCGATATCGTGGTGGCGGAGATCCCACGGCGATCCATCCCAGCGTTTTAGCTCATAGCCAAGCGTCGTACAAATCGCTGCTCCGGCAGCTTGATCCCAGGGGAATATTTTACTGATCGCATAGGCATCGATCACGCCCATCGCCATCGCAACGAAATCGAGCGCAGCAGAACCAAAAGATTTGTACTGGCGAATGGTGCCGCTCAGGCGCTCAAGCAAACGATTCGTGCGTTGTCGCTCGTGCAGGTCCCACGGCCAATCCGTCGCAATGATCCAGGTTTTCGCTTCACCGGCGGGCGTTGCCAATGCTAGCGGAGTGTCACCCGTCCACGCGCCAACCCCGACCGCGCCACTGACGGTGATGCCGCATGCGGGTCCGTGAATGACACCTAAAATGGGCGTGTTGCCATGTGATAAACCAATCGAGATCGACCAATGCGGAATGCCACGACTGTAGTTGGCGGTGCCATCAAGCGGATCAATGTGCCAGCACCACGGGCTGTCTGCGGGACCAAGTCGGGTGCCTTCTTCGCCAGCAATTCGGTGATCAGGAAAATGTTTCGCCAAGGCGTTGGTCAGTGCTTGCTCGCTGAAATGATCGGCCTGCGTCACTAAATCGACGCCATCTTTTGCCGTCGATGCGCGCAAAGTGCCGGCCATTGCCTGCATCTGTGCGCCGACGTCTTCGGCAAGTTTACGAACGACGGCGAGAGTACCGAGCGCGAGATCAGGTGGGAGCATGCCCAAGGCTGTCGGCA
Organism: Planctomycetota bacterium; assembly: GCA_031382605.1. GTDB lineage: Bacteria > Planctomycetota > UBA11346 > UBA11346 > UBA11346 > BOG-1363. The sequence goes on from JANMYZ010000443.1 coordinate 2,497, forward strand.
GATCGCTGCTCGGCAATCAACTGTTGGAGAGCATTGCGAGCGAGATGAACCGAAAACGGATGGCGTGACTTCAGCACCGAGCACTGCACACAGACTAGTCACACGGCGGCATAGTCTCGAATAAACCTTAAAACCGCGATGGATAGAACACCGAGCACCAGAGGACCAGAACGGAAAAAAGAGTGAGATTCTTTTTTCGTATGGATCTGAGCGGGGGCTCAAGAGGGCCGTCCCTACCGCAACGGCATTTAAGAGAAACCAACGAACTGCCTGGACCACTGCGAACGCTACCGTAGCGTTCCCCGCCATGCAGCGCTGATTTGCCTCGACCTGAGTGGTCACGATGTCCTTTATTGTCTCCCAAGCGCACAGGGGTGTTATGTCGGTTCGAATCTGGCTAATCATAGCAATATCCTTCGTTGCCCTGTTGGGCTGTAGCCGCAAGACGCAGGAGTTGTGGTCAGATACCAAAGACATGAAGGACGACCATAAGAGTAATTCGGTAGCCATCCAATATTTGAATGACGGTGAGCGCGTGGCGGTCTTGCCCGCGCCAGGCACGCTGTACTCCAATCAGATCGCCGTCATCTATCGCATTCCCAAAGATCTTCCACCGTTGCATACGGGCGTCAAATCGGTGGCCATCTCCGATTTGATCAATGTCTATCACGAGAGAAGTCGCATTGACGGTGGGGGACAATTACGATTAGAATTCGACAATGGTAGGGTGTTCACCCTGGCTGGCACGGCAACATTGGTAGATCGCTCCGCCAACGAGATTCTTTATAAATCGGACAAGATTTCTTTTGATCGCCGGGCATTTTTCCGCGGAGTAAAGAAAAGCGATTTCGAGAAGGTGTTACGGGTGCCACTTACGCCGGTTGCAGTGACCATGGATGCGGGAGGCGTTATCATAGATTTTTCCGTCACTATTATCACCGCTCCTGCTTGGATACCACTCTGTATTATGTTTTCTGGTTACAAAGGCCCGTGAAAGATATTCAATAAGGGAGTAAACTTTAAGCCAGGCACAAAATCAGCCCCAGTGATGTAAATTATAAATCACTTATATTCAAAAGTCTCCAACGGGGACGACGTAAGGCCAGTCCGGCGCTTCAGCGCCGGGGAAAAGCGATGAATTATAAAAAGTCCCCAACGGGGACGACGCCTGCGTCCAAGATACGCCTATGTCCGAGATAGCATGTTCGGATTCGCCGTGCGTCGTCCCCGTTGGGGACTTCGAAACATTGGCGTCTGGTCCCGGCGCTGAAGCGCCGGACTGGCCTTACGTCGTCCCCGTTGGAGACTTTTGAATAT
>JANMYZ010000453.1:0-1927 GCA_031382605.1 Planctomycetota bacterium
AATGGCTTCGGTGTTGATGTCGGCCGCATGGCGCAACACACAATTTACCACTCCGGTGTCGGATGGAATTGCCTCAACTGCGACCCCAGGCAGCGGTGGCGTGGCGCGCACGGTGAGCTTTCCGGCGTAGGGCGGCAGACCTTTGTCGAGCGGTGGCAGACGAGTGAGTGGAATGATCACTTCACCGTGCTGATCGCAGCGTCCGCGCATAGTGAACTGACGTGGTCCCACGGTGACCGTCAGCGTGGTTTGCGCCCAAGCAGCCGGTGCGGCGTTGCTGAGCCAGGCGATACAGGCGATCAGCGAACCGCCGGCGGTCTTTTGCACGCCAGCCGGCGTGCGGAACAACTCCACCGGTTCGATCTGTCCACGGGCAAGCGTGAGCGAAAATTGCCGTGGCAACCAAGTCCCAGTGGGATCAGTAACGGTACCGATCACGGTGATCGGCGGCACCACATCAGGTGCCAAGACGGCGTCGCTTAGTGCGTCGGCACCATGCGCTCGATCGAGGATGAAAGATTCTCCGCGCAGACCGTCAGCCGTGTCGTGCTGATTATTCAACAGGATTTTCCAGGTTCCGCCGCGACTGAGCACGCGCGCGCCGTTTGGTAGCGAAGTGAAATCAACCATGAGCGGCGAGGTAATCAGACGACGGTCATCGTTCACGAGATCGAAACGCGACCCACCATCAACGAAACGAAGCGCGGCGAATCCGCGATCGACTAGGGTTTCGATGATGTGCACGGAAGTCATCGCGTGCCCGCCTTGATCAGGCGCGTAGTAACTGGCGGTCCACCTTGCGGTGCTGGCAAGGTGACGCGCACGGTGCGTAAAATCCACGACGACGACAACGTGTACTTGGAAGGCAGTGCATCCCAGATTCGCAGCAAATCTTCGGTCGCCATTTCTTCTGGGACGATTTGTGCCGAATCTTCCGCGTCCCATTCCGGATCGCTGGCGCCAAGGTGCGAGATATCCAACTCTGGCGTGGACATCAATTGCTGCATGCCCCAGGCATGCAATTTTATTTCTGCTTCGCCACTGGTGGCCCAAGACATCATCAAAAAGTGAACATTCAGCGGTAATTCAGGGCGTGGCGGTAACCCGCTGCCCGGCGGCGAACTCAGAAAACGATTGCGCCCATTCAAATCCACCGTGATCCGATGAACCCACAGACCAAGCCGATTCGACGCGGGCTTCTTGATGTCACCACTAGGCAACAGCGCAACGCTGCCCAGGTCAGCGGGAATGGTTCGCTTGAGGAGCGACTCCACCGCGACCATCGCTTGCGCGACTGATGCGAATCCAGCCATCCGTGGCTCCAGGGTACTTCAGCTCTCTACTGAAGAGGGCGGACCCTCTACGTCATAATCCTTCCAACGTCAAACGAAACTTTTGCAGCGTGTCAGCTACGCGGAAAATTCACATGTTTTCAACAAATTTACCTGACCGATTCTTTACCATGCATTTCACCATGCAGGCTCACGGCGACAAATCGCTGGACGAGCGAACGACACCACCAAAGTTCCGCGCCCTATGCTGAAACATAATTCCTATTTCGACGGCAAAGTCCAAAGCCTGGGTTTTGAACGTCATGGCCGCAAACAAACTGCTGGGGTGATTCTGCCAGGCGAATTTCATTTTGGCACCGATGCGCCAGAACGCATGACCGTGGTCAGCGGTGAATTGCAAGCCCGCTTCACCAAAGAAAGCGCCTGGATCGTTTACGCCGCCGGCACCAGTTTCGAAATCGCCGGTAAAAGTGGCTTCGATGTTAAAGCCACCGCGCCAACCGCGTATCTCTGCGAATTCATCTAAGCAGCAGAGCCAAAGGCGAAGCGAACAGCTCCAACAGATCGAACAGGAGGCGCGGAGACGCGGAGATGAGAGGAGGAAGATGAAGCTTTTACCTCCTCTGATCTCCGCG
>JANMYZ010000463.1:0-2468 GCA_031382605.1 Planctomycetota bacterium
TGGAAGCTGCGAGCTGGAACGGAGCTGCGAGCTACGAGCTACGAGCTGCGAGTCTGACAGCCCAGAGTCGGGCGATGATCGCTGCAGATCGGTTGGCGAACTCGTAGCTTGTAGCTCGTCGCTCGTAGCTCGATGCGCTTGTAGCTCGTCGCTTGTAGCTGCGCGCGAAACGCGCATCGGAATCCGCACGCATTCGATTTCATAACCGTCGTGGGTTTTGAGAATCGCTTTGGCGGTGGTGCCGAACTCGCCGGGCTCTTCGACGACGCGAACGACTTCTAACAGGCCGACGGTAAAGTGTTGTCGCCAGGCAGCCAATGATTCCGCTGCGATGGGATGTGCTTCAGGTGCGAAACGTCCCGAATCCATCACCTGTGGATATAGCAGTCGCGCGATTCCGTGGCCTTTCGGCAGCACGAAACGCGCGACTTCTATAAAAGCTTCGCTGGTGAGACCCAGGATGTCCGTCACAGAGTTCATCGTGTCCGTCGTCCGAGTTCACCGTCTTTCGGATATCCGAACATTCGGGTATCCGAATTGAAATTCAGGTCTCGGCGAGTCCGCGGACCATCAAAATCTTGCCGGAACGGACCAATTCGATGATGCCGAAATGCTTGAGCAGGCCGATGAAAACGTCGATTTTTTCGGTTTCACCAGAACAACGCAGGATCACTGATTCGGCGCCGAAATCGACCACCTTGGCTTTGAAGTTTTCGGCGATTTGCAGGACTTCGGTGCGGTCTTTGAGGCCGACTTTGATCTTCAACAACGCGAGTTCGCTTTCGATCACCGCTTGGCCGGTGTGATCGATGGCGTGGACCACGTCGATCAACTTTTCCAGCTGCTTGATGATCTGCTCCAACGCATCGGGATCGCCCGAACAGGTGATGGTCATGCGCGAGAACTCACCAGGCGCAGTGCCATCGCCGACATTCCAGAGCGCAGGCGAAACCACCAACGATTCCAAGTTGTAACCGCGACGAGCGAAAACCATCGCCACTCGGCACAACACGCCGGGCTTATTACGTACCAGCAAGGAAATCGTGTGGAGCGGTTGAACGATCACATCCGTAACGATGTCACGACGCGGCGATTTGCCTGGATCGAGTTCGAATTTTGCGCCGCGTTGTTCGATTGAAGTAGCCATGGGGATTGTCCTATGCTGATTGGGTGGAGCTGCTAGCTACGAGCTACGAGCTACGAGTTTTCGAAATCTTGGGCGAGGGTTCTTTGGTGGAAAGGGAAGTGATGAAGGAGGAGAAGCTGCGAGCTACGAGCTGCGAGTTTTCGAAATCTTGGGCGTCGGTTCTTTGGTGGAAAGAGAAGTGATGAAGGAGAAGATCATTTTGCCGATTTGCTCCGCTTCATTTAGTAATGGCTCCGTCTGCGCGTCGGATAAAAAGCCTAGATTGCGAGCGATGACCAGCTGCGTTTCTGCTTCACGCAAGGAGCCACGAGCGATTCCTAGAAAATGGCGAAATTCTGCTTCATTAATCCGACCGTAACCCTCGGCAATATTGCTTGCGATCGACACCACAGCTCGGCGCACTTGAGAAGTAAGAGCGTAGATCTCTTCTTTCGGGAATTTAGCAGAGACCCGGTAAACGTCCGTGGCCCACGCCACGGCTCGCTGCCAAATCACCAAGTCCCGATAAGTCTGCGCCATAGCTATGTTTCTCTCAACTCTCAACTCTTAGTTCTTAACTCGAAGCTCGAAGCTCGTAGCTCGTAGCTCGTAGCTGGTGGCTACCATCAAGTCGATCCAGATGGCTTTTCCATCTTCGCCTTCGGTTTTTCCGTGATCATGCCCGACAGCGGGGCGCCGGCAGGAATCATCGGGAAGACGTTGTCTTCTTTCACGACTTCGGCTTCAATAAGGCATGGACCTTCGTTGTAGGCCATCGCCCACTTGATCGCTTTATCGACATCGCCTGCGCGCGTGACGCGTTTGCCAGGGACGCCATAAGCAGCTGCCAGCTTGATGAAATCAGGGTTTCCTTCGAGGTCGGCGCCGCTGAGGCGATTGTCGAAGAACAGTTCTTGCCATTGGCGGATCATGCCCAGGTAGCTGTTGTTGATGATCAGAATCTTCACCGGTGCTTTTTGCAGCGCAGCCGTGGCCAATTCACAGAGCGTCATTTGAAAGCCGCCGTCGCCCACCACGCACCACGTTGGTTTGCCGGTCGCCATCGCCGCACCGATTGCTGCGGGGAAACCGAAACCCATGGTGCCTGCGCCACCACTGGAAAGCCAATGACGATTCTTGGTCGTGCGACAGAACTGCGCCGCCCACATTTGATGCTGGCCGACGTCGGTGGTGATAATGCACTCACGTCCGCCGAGTTGGTCCAGACGATCGAGTACGTACTGCGCACGCAGGCCGCCTTTTTTGGCATATTTCAGCGGATATTGTTTGCGCCAGCCGGCGATATCTTTCAGCCACTCGGTGGTGTCGATTTTGCTGACCA
>JANMYZ010000498.1:0-3408 GCA_031382605.1 Planctomycetota bacterium
CCAATGAAATCTGGCAGCCGCCGGCCAAAAGATCGCGTAAACGGCCAATATAAGCGCTGATTTCCGCCGCTGTTGGCGGTTCATTGTGGTAACGCAGAAACATTGACTGAATCACGATAGGCCGAGCTTTGCCGGTGAGCAGCAGATTATCGAGCACTCGTTGAAGCGGCACTTTGGTGCGTTCAATTAGGTGAAAGTATTCATCGGTGCCAGCATCAAGCTTGGCCCAAATTTGACTGGGAACGGTATCAAGAAACCTAAGGGCTTCTTGCGACTCTGGCCGATGTAACAGCGTGGCGTTGGTGATGACCACGATCTTCGCCGACGCACCGTGCCAGGCGATCAATTCCGCCGCCAAACGACAGGCCTCTAAAAAATCAGAGTAACTCGTTGGCTCACCATCGCCGCTGAAGGCGACATCATTGAGTCGTCGTAATTCTGGTGGCGTGCGATCGAATGGCGATTCATTCCAGATGCGCCCAGAAACCGCGATAGCGAGCAAATGGTCCAGCTCCGACCGCACCCCCTCTAAATCTACCGACCGAACCGTCGGCTTTTCCGTCCGGTCGACCGAGCAATAAACGCAATCAAAGTTGCAGGCCTGATCAGGGTTGAGGTTTACCCCAATCGACAAGCCCTTCGACCGCCGACTGATAACCGGATAGACAAAACGGTTGTCCCGCCAGTGGCGCGAATGCGTAGTGAAAAGTGGTGTGCTGATGGTCATGGCGGAGGTCCAGAAGTCTGGTTTTGCATGATGGTCAGAGCCCCAACGGGGCGGTCCAACACAGCCCAGGGCAACGCCCTGGGAAACGTTGACCGGTGAATAAGAGAGCCCTGACAGGGCGGCCAAACGACGGGCGATTCGGTCGCCCTGTCAGGGCTTTGCCTGCGGGTGAAAATCAACCCAGGGCGTTGCTCTGCTCGTTGCCCACAACGTTGGGAGCGCGACCACATTCGCATGCCCAACGTTGTGGGTAACGAACATGTCTGTGGTCTGATTCCCTCATGGCGGTCGCACTGATCGTCGTTTGCAAAAGCCCCCAACGGGGGCGACGTAAGGCCAGCCCGGCGCTTTAGCGCCGGGAACCAACGGAAGCGTTCATCAAAAGCCCCCAACGGGGGCGACGCTTCGCCGAACGTGAGATGTCTTCCCATCAATAATCCTCGCCCCTCATTTTGCAGCCCAATTCCCCATCCAGATGATGCGTGCCTTGGAAAAAGACGTGATTTTGCGTCGCCCCCGTCGGGGGCTTTATTCACCAATCGCTCGTTTTCCCGGCGCTGAAGCGCCGGGCTGGCCTTACGTCGCCCCCGTCGGGGGCTTTATTCATCAATCGCATTTATGGTAATGAGCTGGGCGTGGCCGCGCCGTTGGGGCTCGTGACCGCTAGCCCGTAGCGGTTAGCCCTTGGCCGAAGGAACTCAGCGACTCTTCTTCTTCATCTTCTTCTGCTTCTTGCGCTCTTTGCGGTAGCGCTCCAAGGCGTCTTTATCTTCACGTTTAGCAAACAGACGATTGGGGTTGGGCATGAAGGATTGCGGATTGGCAAGTTTTTCAGCCGTCAAATCGCCTTCGTCCGGCAAGCGACCGGCCATTTCTTTGATGTCGCCGAACTTACCCATGACTTTTTTCATGGTGGTGAAGTGTTTCAGCAAGGCCTGCACGTCGTTGGTGCTGGAGCCAGAGCCATGGGCAATACGACGACGGCGGCTCATGTCGATAAGGTCCGGGCGCGCGCGTTCGTTGGCGGTCATCGAGCTAATCATCGCGCCGTATTTACGGAAAATGCCTTCGTCGACGTTCAGTCCCGAAAATTTCGCGCCGATGCCAGGGATCATGCCCAGGATGTCTTTAATCGAGCCCATCTTCTGAATCGCGGCGAGCTGCTGACGGAAGTCTTCGAGGTCGAACTTATTCTTCAGGATGCGATCTTCGAGTTTCTTCGCTTCCTTCTCGTCAACGGCGCCCTGCGCTTTTTCGACGAATGAAAGAATGTCGCCCATGCCCAAAATACGGCGCGCGTAACGATCAGGATAGAACGGCTGCAGCGCGTCGAGTTTTTCGCCCACGCCAACGAACTTGATCGGCTTACCAATGATCGAACGCAGCGAGACGATCGCGCCACCACGCGCATCACCATCAAGCTTGGTGAAAATCACACCATCAAGCGCCAAGCGATCGTTGAATGCTTTTGCTGAATTGACCGCGTCTTGGCCGGTCATCGCATCGACCACCAAGTAGGTCTGATGCGGTTTGGCCAAACTATGAATCTTCGCCACTTCGGCCATCAACTCATCGTCGACGTGCAAACGTCCAGCGGTATCGAGAATAATAATGTCGCGGTCGTCTTTGGTCGCGACGGCCACGGCTTTGGCGCAAAGATCGGGGGCCGAAAGTCCGGCTTCATGGAAAACCGGCACGCCGATTTGTTTGCCGAGAACCCGGAGCTGTTCGATAGCCGCAGGACGCTGAAGGTCAGCCGCGACTAAGAACGGACGCTTGCCGTTCGCCAACAGCAACTTGGCTAATTTTCCGCAGGTGGTGGTTTTTCCAGAACCCTGAAGACCAGCCATCATGATGATGGTCGGGCCATGCTTAGCGTACGGGATTTCAGAATCCTGTTCGCCCATCAACGCGATCAATTCGTCATGGACAATCTGAACCACTTGTTGGCCAGGAGCGACACCCTTAATGACTTCTTCGCCAATGGCTTTTGCCGTCACTTTGTCGAGGAAATCACGCGCCACTTGGACGTTGACGTCTGCTTCCAGTAATGCCCGGCGCACATCGCGCAGGCCTTCCTTGATGTTGTCTTCCGTCAGCTTTCCGCCGAAGCGCAGCTTATCGAAAATGGAGCCAAAACGTTCGGCAATATGTTCAAACATGGATGACCTCGATACCAAAGAGCCAGGCTTGACGGGAGCCGGGCGGGATCATGAGAATCTCTCGCGTACAGCAAGTGCCTCACAACGGGCTTTTAAATAGACGGATGTCGCCAATGACCAGTCAAAGCGTTGAGCGGTTCGAACACAAATGGCCGTTCGTAAATTCGCGGATGAGGCAGTTCCAATACCGCGGAGGTGATCGCTAAACCGTCATCGCGCATAAGTAAGTCGAGATCGATCGTTCGCGGTCCCCAGCGAACTGTTCGCACTCGTCCACAGGCGGACTCAATCCGTTGAAGCTCTGCCAGTAATTGATGCGGCCCGAAATCGCTGGCGACGATCCAAACTCCGTTGAGGTAATTACCCTGTCCGCTGGGACCGCCGACGGGCGCCGTTTCGCTGAATAGCGATTGCACCACTACCGATCCCACGCCACTGCCATTCAAAAGTATTGCGGCTTGTTCGATGGTGGCGCGGCGGTCGCCCAGATTGGAGCCCACGCCAATCGCATAATGCCAG
>JANMYZ010000527.1:0-1862 GCA_031382605.1 Planctomycetota bacterium
TGGCTGCCGACCAGCGCCGCTTCCGACTGGATCAACCAGTTCGTGGACAGGACCGCTTCGCTGGGCATGGGCGTGAAATACAAGGGACTGCTCGGCGGGCGGCTTGAGCTCAACGCCGATGCGCTCGCGGTGCGCGGGCACAGCCCGATTTCCACCACCGTTGGCCCCGGTGTGTCAGCCGCGCAGAATCCGGCATTGCCGTTTCCGGATCTGGTGATGCGATCGGCCAGCCTCAACCTCGGCGCACGCTACGCCATCGACAGCCACACCAGCGTGGGCCTGAGCTACTCCTACCGCCGGCTCAGGAGCGCCGACTGGGCCTACGAGCAGGTCGGGCTCGCGACGATACCGAGCCTGATCGGCACGAATGAAGCGCCCGCAACGCTTCGGGACGGTCATAGGGTCTGCGGGCTGCGATCTTCGCGAAGCTGGATCCGGTGCTCGGCCCAGTACCGCGGCACCAGCATGATTTAACTCTTCACCGCGAAATTCGGCACCCGCGCGCTGAGCTGCGTGAAGTCGAGGTACTTGTAAATCGACTTTTCAAACGGGCTGACGCATTTGGCCATGATGTCGAGGTATTCACTCTTGGTGGGAATCTTGCCCATGATCGAAATCACGCCTGCGAGTTCGGCGCTGCCGAGGTAGCATTGCGCGTCTTTGCCCATGCGATTGTCGAAGTTGCGGGTTGAGGTTGAGAACACGAAAGCACCTGGGCGCACGCGCGCTTGGTTGCCCATGCACAACGAACAGCCTGGAATTTCACGGCGCGCGCCGATCTGGCCGAATAAGCCGTAGTGGCCTTCTTGATTCAAGACCGCTTCATCCATGCGGGTTGGTGGGCAGATCCAGGTCACGGCATTCAGATATTCGACTTTGGAATGCTTGTAAACGTTGGCGAGAGCACGGAAGTGGCCGATGTTGGTCATGCACGAACCGACGAATACTTCGTCGATTTTATTGCCAGCGACTTCGCTCAACGTTTTGATTTTGTCGGGGTCATTTGGCAGCGCGAGCAACGGTTCGTCGATCGCGTTCATATCGATGACGAAGACTTTGGCGTAACGATTATCGGCAGCATCAGCGACGGTGCCGACGGTTTTGCCGCGTCCGTCAACGATGGGTTTCTGATTTGATAATTCCAAGCCAGGATCAGCGCGCAGCAATTCTGGTTTCGCTAACCACGCCTTCATCGCATCGATGCGTTTCTGAATCGTCGTCTGATGACCATAGCCATCCGCCAACATCGCGGTCAGCAAGGCGATGTTCGACTTCAAGTAATCAGCAACCGACGCTTCGCTGAGATTGACCGCGCACGCTGCGGCACTGCGTTCGGCGCTGGCGTCTGACAACTCGAACGCTTGTTCGGCGGTCAGCGTTTCCAGACCTTCGATCTCCAGAATGCGGCCATTATAGACGTTTTTCTTGCCCTTCTTTTCCAACGTCAGATCGCCGGTCAGTAAGGCGACCCACGGAATCGCATTGACCAAATCACGCAGCGTCACGCCGGGTTGCAGCTTGCCGGTAAATTTCACCAACACGCTTTCGGGAACATCCAGCGGCATGTAGCCGATCGCCGCCGCGAAGGCGACCAAGCCAGAACCGCCTGGGAAACTGATGCCAATCGGGAAACGCGTATGGCTGTCGCCGCCGGTACCAACGGTGTCGGGCAAACACATGCGATTCAGCCATGAATGAATAATGCCATCCCCAGGACGCAGGGCGACGCCGTTGCGTTCGACAATAAATTCAGGCAACCAGCGATGCATCTTTGCATCTTTGGCCGTCGGATACGCGGCGGTGTGACAGAAACTCTGCATCACCAAGTCCGCCGTAAATGTCAAACAGGCGAGATCCTTCAA
>JANMYZ010000546.1:0-2485 GCA_031382605.1 Planctomycetota bacterium
TTGAATTCAATTTCGTATGATCAAGGACTTCACCAAACAGATGAATCTTGTTTTTGATGTAAGTCCTTTGCGCTCTTTGCTGCTTTGCGGTAAAATGGTTCTCTACTGCGTTTTTTAGGTTTAATGGATCAAACTATTGCGCAGAGTCATGATGCGCTTGGTCACTTCGCGGTTTGAACAGGCCTTGGCGCACGCGTCGAGCGCGTTGATCAATTCGACTTTGTAATCAGGAGGGCAATCGGGCAGCGCCTGCAACAGCGGCAGTTCAATACCGTCCCAGATTCCAGCGATGGCGGCCTGGTCATTGCTGGTGGCAAGCGTGCGCAGCGTGCGCGCGGCTTCGACGCAGCGGGCAGCGCCATTGGCGACCAGAATGCGTTCAATCGCACTTTTCTGGTTAATGCGCGCGCGCCGCAGCCAAATGATAAAAAGCGCCGCTAACACCAAAACGGCGAGCGCAAGAAATACGGGAATAAGCAAACGCATGACGAGTCGTTTACTTTTTAGCGGGCGTTGCCGAAGTTGCCGGCGTTGACGTTGTCGTCGGCGCCACGGGCATCTGCTGCAAACTGCCGCCAAGAATGGTTCCGGCGAGTGCGTCCATCGCGCTGCCGCCGCCGTTGCTGCTGCCGCTCATCATGACGTGCGGAGTGATTTGCACTTTGCCGTCGCTGACGAGTTTCATCAGTTCCAGAGCCGTGACGCCTTGCGCGCCAATTGCGCCTGCCATCGACGTGTAGGCCTTCTGCTTCGCCTCGGCGGTGATCAGAATGTAACTGGCCTCACCTTTGGCTTCGGCCTCACGTGCTTTGGCTTCCTGCTCGGCAACTTGGACTTTGTAGGTGGCGGCCGCCAGTTGGCGTTGCTGCTCCGCTTCTTCCTGCGCCTTGATGAACGTGGCGCGGGATTCTTCGGCGCGTTTCTTTTCCGAGAACGTTTGCTGCTGATTCAGCGCTACTTCGCGGTCAGTCTGGGTCGCCAACAGCGTTTTTCCCGCTTCCGTCGCGGAAATATCGATGTTGCCAATGAACAAGCCCTCAGTGTCGAGATGAAACGGTTTCATTTCGGCTTTGAACTTCGCGCTCGCCATCGACTCCACCGAACTGCGGCTGCCGACAAATTTGAGCGCATTCATGGTTTCGGCGGTATTGCGGAAAATGGCGCGCACGGTGGGCAAAATCGCACGTGCTTCCAGTGCGGTAACCGGATGACCAACTCCGCCGCTGGCGCGCGTGGTGATTTGCGAATTACCCGAATCGCCGCGTCCGGCATCGGTCAGCGAGGTGGCATGTGGATTGCCAATCAAAGCGACGACTTGCGGCGCTTGCTGCGCCTGGATCGCCACCGAAACACGCACATCAACCGGGAAAGTGAAACCATCGGCAGAACGCACGGTGATCGCTTCATCGCCTTTATAGGTGAAAACCAAGTTCGTCGTCTGCACGCTCACGACTTGGTAAGCGTCAGGATGAAGATTGTACGCGCCAGGCGTCAGCGCTTCGCGCCAGATACCCTGATAGCCCTTCGGCACCAACGCGACGCCGTTGATGATGGTCGCACCCTCAACCTCGGTAGAGGTGTAGACCTTACCCGCATTGGCCTTGATCACGGCAACTTCGCCAACGCCGACCAGCAGCGAGGGCTTGGCGGTGATAGAAAATAAACGTGGATTAAAACGGTAACGCCCTGGCGTCAGCACGGTCAATTGCGGCCCACGATAACCTTTACCCTCACCAAGAAATTTTGCTCCATCAAGCAGATCTTCGCTCGATTCCCACGCCGGAGCATAGACCTCGCCAGCTGGCAGAGGCTTACCATCCAACGCCATGATCACGCCGACCGAACCTTGTTCGATAGTTGACGTCGGCACCTGAGTCAGGTCGTAAATCCACGGCCAAAAACCAAAGTGCCACCCAGGTCCAAGCATTTCCGCTTGTGGACCTTTTTCGCCGTTCGCCGCCACCACGCGATTGGCAGGCAAATCCGTGCCGAATTTTCGAATAACAATACCGCCCTGATCGTCATTCACATAAATAGCCGTCGAAATCGCAATCGCCGCCAGCGAACCAAGCGCCGCCAAAAATCCCACCGCATACCCAACCGGACGCTGATTATTCAGCGCCTGCGGCACCACAAACAACACCATGGCAATGACGATCAAGATCAGACCAAGAGCAAGCATAAGCATAGCAAACCTCCGAAGGGCGCGAACCATCCCGCGCAATCCCCCGCGGTCAATTACCCGCTTCCAAATAAAGTCCTGCGACCGCCGGCTCCCAGCCGGCCCAAGGCCTGCGACCGCCGGCTGCCAGCCGGCAAGGGGCCATCCTTCCCCCCCCTGGGACCCTGCTCATTACCCATAAGTCCCTCGTCATCGCTTGCCTCGTTTATTGATGTCGGCTTGTGCGGCGAGGGCGGTGACGAAGTGACGGACCATGTCGAGTCCGATCCAGAGGGTTTGTGGTCCGGGTTCTCCGTCGCTTTT
>JANMYZ010000500.1:0-5908 GCA_031382605.1 Planctomycetota bacterium
TCTTTCTCTGCTCTGGTGCTCTGGTGCTCTGTAGTACTAAGGTTCAAATTCTCCGTGCCATCCGGAGAATTTGCGACACCGACAAAAAAGAAGGAAGCATGAGAAGTGCTAAACCACAGAGGGCACAGAGGACACAGAGGAAAATCATACAGTCTTCCTCTGTGCCCTCTGTGCCCTCTGTGCCCTCTGTGGTGAGTACTTCTCCAATCTTTACTTTCGCTTTGGTTCCGGCTCCGCTGGGCTGGGTTCTATCCAGTGCGTTTTTTAGGGCAAAATCAATGGCTTCACGAAACCGGTGAAACTTTGGCAAGACGGTCAGCGTGCCCAGCGCCACAGCAGATTTCCCAAGCTCAGGCCGTCGGCAGTGACCAGGGGTGCGATTCGTGAGGTGATCAATGGCGTCGGCAGCGTCATGATTCGATTTTCCGGATAGAGCCGTGCGACGCCATCTTGCCCATGTATAAGCAGGCGCTGGCCGAGCGGTACGATCCAACGAGCTGGTGATGGTAAGGGATGATACTCGCTCACGCCGTGTTCGTCGATCATGGTCACGCTGTTGTCGACGCCCAGCGGACCAACCAGCGCGAGTTTTTTTCCGAGCACGTAGGCCGTTCCTGAGCCAAGGTCATCGACGAGGAACGTGTGGATCTGCACGCCTAAATGCACATCAAAAGCGGTCATGCGCAGGTCGCCTTCCAGCACCTGTACCAAACCATCGCGCACATCCATGGTTTGGCTGGGAGCGCTCAGTAACGACTCCGGGCGCCAGCGTTGGCGCCAAAGGAAAATCCCAGCGTTATCGTGGCAGGTGACGGTGATGGCATCGAGCCCGCGTTCGAGTCGCAGGGTTAAGTCGTCAACTATTAAGGCTCCATCCGCACGCCGAACAGCGACGGTTGATCGCGGAGCAATGGAAATCGTTACCGCATCCATGCTCACTAATGGACCCTCTGTGGGCGGATGCGGTGGTGATGGTTGACGACGCCAACGTAGCCAAGCCGTGCCGCTGCACGCATGGCTCCACCAGGTCGGATCATCGCCTAAATCGGCTGCCCGATCGCTGAATTGAATGGTGGGCTGAGTGTGAGCGAGGGCATCCAGTGCTGACACCTGCGGAACGGGCGTGAGCGTTGGACGGACTTCGATGAGTTGCCGAAGCGTGTGCTCGTGGGTCGTCGACGCGGCCGCCAATTGGGCGAGCACGACGAGTGCGCGATCTTGTTCATGAGCGCAGAGCGTCAACGCGACATCGCCCAGGTTCGCAACGTGTGCGACGCCAAGTTTCAGATGTGCACGCAGGGCGATGTGCTTGGCACGCGGGTCACGTGGCTCGCCAAGCAGAGCCAAGGCGTCTTGCGGGCGACTGGCCTGTAAAAGCAGCTCTGCGCGTTGGTTTCCGCTGAGCCGAGTGAATTGATCAGTAAATGATTCGAGTCGCCATTGCCTGCCGTCTGCACTTAAAATAGTTGGACGGTCATGCTCTGCGGCGAGTTTCCAGTGGGATGTTGCCGGTAATCCGTGTTCAAAACGATGAACCAAATGGTCTTCATCGAATAAAAGTAATTCGCGACTGGTCAGCCACAGGCTCTGCGGCCCACGAACGAGGGGGGCTCCGAGTGGCGGTGCCTCTAAGGCTAATGATTGCGCCACGCCATCGTGCAAATCGACCCGCCAGCCGCGCTCACCGGTGGCAAACCACGCGCAGCCACCAGCGATGGACAAGATCAGCGCGCCAGATGGCAACGGCCGCAGCGATGTGACCACACCGTGATCGTCGAGCGCACGTAAACCAACATGGTCATGGACCAAAACGGCGCCGGGTCCGACGGTGACTTTGGCCATGCGATCCATGCGATACTGCCAGATGATCTGGTTAAACGGATCGCAGGCCAATATCCATCCAGGGATCACCTTCCAACGGGTGGCAAGTGTTTGGCTTGGCATCACGGCAGTGCCCGTGCTCGGCAGCGCATTACCTGGTGGCGGCAACCTCAAAGTGGCGTCGACCTGTGGCCCTAAGCCGCTTAATAAAATCGCGATGGGCTGTCGCCGTGGGTCTCGAACGGTGGTGCCGCCAGCAGCAAGGAGTGCTTCGAGGCCAAGGAAATCACTCAACATTCCCAGATCAAATGCGCGATCTGCCGCATGCCCAAGCTCAGTCATCGCGCTTGGCGCGGGAAGAAAAGCACTCGCCAAACGGGCACGTTGCTGGTCATCAGGTTGGTCTGCCGCCAAGGCCTGATAACGCGCATTTAAACGCGTCAGCGCATGTGCTCGCTGAGTTGCGTTGAGCCGTGCGAGCGCCGCCGGCAGCGCCATGGTCCAGCGCCGGTACAAGCCTTCGCTCAACGGATCTGGGCGCGCAACCGGATCAAGAAACGCCTCTAAAGCGAGCGCTTCGATCGCGGCGGTGTTACCTTGTGTGAGCTGGATCAGCGCATGATTGACGGCCTCTAAGCCAGCTCCCGACATCGCTAATGGACGTGGTGGGCTGGGTGTTTCTTCTGCCGTGAGCACATCGGTGGCGAGTGCGGTTATGATGAGCGAGATAAACAGCCAGCGAGGCGACATGCTTTGCACGCTACGAACGAAATACGTTTGGGGAACGATGCGGGCTAGGGGGCTTGCGTGGGCGAGGCGCACGGCACCCTGCCCCCGCGATGACCCCGACCGAACTGTACGATGATCATGCCCGCAAACCGCGTAATGTCGGCAAATTGCTGAACGCCAGCGCGGTTGGTGACGTTGGCTCGATCGTGGTCGGCGATGCGCTGCGATTTTATATCAGCGTCGCGAACGGGAAGATCACCCAGGCGAAGTTCCAAGTTTTCAATTGTGCGGATCAGGTAGCGTCTTCTTCAATCATTACCGAAGTGGTGGCGGGTAAAACTCTGGCCGAAGCCAAGACCATTGGACCACGCGAATTATGCGCCCATATCGGCGGCTTGGATCATGCGGCGTTGCCTCCACGGTTATGGGCCATTGACGGCATGAAGGCCGCCATTGCTGCTTATGAAAGTAGCGAAGTCGACTCAGATCAAGAACTTGATCCGCTGCTTTGTCGCTGCTTTGGTATTGCCGAAGAAACCGTTCGCCAAGCGGTGAAAATCAACGGCTGCACGACGGTCGAACAGGTCGTCGGCGCAACCGGTGCTGGCAGCGGATGCGGCACCTGTCGGGCAGACATCCCGCGCATGATCGAAGAGGCAACTCAGACCCCAGCTCAGCCGGTCGCTCCCGCTGCCGGGCAAGCTCGTCCCGGACCAGCAGGGCGCATTCAAACGCTGTTGCGCATTCAACGTTTGGTCGGCGCCAAGCTGGCTTCAGCGTGGGATGCACAAGGCGCGACGGTGGAGCTGTGGGATTTTGACGGGCGCATGGTGAAAGTGCGTACCGGTGGCTCGTTGACCGCCGACGCCGATGCGCGTCGAGCGGTTCTTGGCGAATTAGAACAGTTGCTCAAGGCCGAGGTCGATGCGGCTCTTGGCGTTGAGGAAACCGCGTCGGAAGGTTGACTCTATGCCTCATGCGATGACCTATTCGGCGATTCTCATGGGCCTGACCATGCCGTTGCAGGTCGCATTTTCTGCGACAGAAACCGGTGTTGGCGCCGCACCAATCGCGGGTGCAGAGGTTATTTTCGACGGCACGCGGAAGATGCTTGATGACCGATGGACGTATTGGGAAGGTCCAGGATTTGCTTCGTCGTTGCCGATTAAATGGAAAATGGTCGACGATCCGGTCGATCAGGGAACGGTGGTGATGACCGATGATCCCGCTGCCGCAGGTGGGAAGTATGGCTCTGCTGATATCGTCACGAAAAAGGCCTATCGTGACGTCCGTCTTCATGTTGAGTTCGTGGTTATGAAGCCAGGCGGCAACAGCGGCGTTTATTTGCAAAACCGCTATGAAATCCAAGTGCTCGACGGCGATAAATCCAAACACGGCATGGGCGCGGTTATTAACGAAACCCTTTCACCGTACGATTCCTATCTCGGCGTGGGTAAGTGGAACGCCTATGACATCAATTTTCGGGCGGCGCGTTTTGTCGACGGCAAGCTCACGGAAAAAGCCTTGGTCAGCATGTATTTCAATGGGACCAAGGTGCACACCAACGTGCGCATTTCTCAAGTGGTTGGTGGCCCGAAGTCTGGCATTGATGGCGGTAACGACGAAGGCAAGGGCATCACTGATTCGCCCGCCGGCCTGAAATTACAATGCGAAGGGCATGACGTGCGTTATCGCAATGTCTGGATCAAAGAACTGACGCTTACGGATCCCACAACGGATTTTTGAATATCGATGTTTGGAACGCCGGGCTGACCAAAACCAAGCTTTGGTCAGCCTATGAACGCTGCGTTACGGCGTGTTGGTAATAACCGCTTCGTCGGGTTCAGGCTCTGGCTCTCCACTTTTCGCTTTCCGCTGGGGCTTCCATTTGGCCAGACCAACCAGCCCGAGGGTGCGAATGCTCAGCCAACCGATATCAATTTGCCAACGTTGGCCGATGCGCGGGTTTGCTGGCGCGCGGTGATGATTGGCGTGCCAGTTTTCACCTTGACCGATATGGGCTAATGCCAGCCATCCGACATTGCGGCTTGAACCGCCGTGGTCAGCGATGGCGCCAAGATGGCAGATGCTGTTGACGGTACATTGCGTGTGTAAAGCCCACATCAGGCGCACGGGTCCGATCCATAGCATCGCGGCCAGCGCTTCTTGCCAGGGGACGAAGAAGAACCACAGCGCGCCGGTCGAAATGGCGAAGAACAGCACGAGGATCTGGAGCGAGGTCCAAATTGTGTAACGAAATGCCATCATGTCTTTGACGTAGCGATCACGGTCAGGCTGATCAGCTTGCCACAGCCAACGCAAATGTGACCACCAGAAACCGCCAAAGTGAGGCGATGAGATATCGTCGGTTTTATCGCTGTGGATGTGGTGATGGCGATGCATGGCGACCCAGTTACGCGGCGCGCCAGAACCGTTGAACATGGCGAAGAAAATCAGTATTTGTTCGATCGCCGGATGGAGCGTGACCGCACGGTGCGCCAGTGCTCGGTGGTAGGCGACGGTGGTTCCAAGGCCACCAAGAAAAAGCAGAACAAACGCGGTGATAAACGCCGACATTGGCGGCAGTGGCAACAAGATGAGTCCGACGACCAAAACGATATGGACGCCAATAACCCAGAGCAGGGTTGGAAGTTCCCCAGGCGCGTACATCAGCCAGGCGCGTGGATTCCAAATACTGTAGATGCGCGGGTCATTTGCGGCGGCAGAGGCGGAATTGCTGGACATATGGATCCTGTGATTGGTCGGTGTGGATGGTGAAATGAACGATTCGGAGAGCGCTTTGCCAGCACCGTGGCAATGGGGTTGAAGGGGTGGGCCTTCAGCTGGGGAATTCTTGAGGGCGCATCATGATAGGCTTTTGGTAAAACATCCACTCATTCGTCGGTGGGCTTGACAGGGCGAAAGAGCTAGGTGAGCGCGTTGTCGATGGACGGGTATTCAGCCAAAGAAGGTACGGATTAGCGTTTTTTACCCGCTAACTGCCGGCAATAAGCCCGGATCAAGTGATTATTTGGCGCGAGCACATAGGAGGCGCAGAGGATACGATAGACCTCGCCACGGGTGATTTTGACTTTGTGCCCAGGGTCAAGCAGGCGCGGGTCGCGTTCCGCTTTGTGCAGCGTGCGCACGGCAAAAAAAAGTGGCGTCAGGCAAAACAGACGGATGCGGTAGGCACTGCGAGGAAGACTGGTGCAGTATTCGAGCGCATCTCGCAGATGATGTTTGGCCTTGGCGATCAGCAGCTGCATGACCAATTCGGACTGACGAGTGCAGTCTGGAGCAAGCAGCGCTTCCGGCGTGGTTCCTGCGCGGTGGCAAAGCTGGCGCGGGACAAAGC
>JANMYZ010000622.1:0-7222 GCA_031382605.1 Planctomycetota bacterium
AAACACGGTAATTCATGGCGTTTTTCCTAACGCAACGCCATTGCCCAACAGGGGCGACGCAAGGCCAGCCCGGCGCTTCAGCGCCGGGAACCAACGGAAAAATTCATCAAAAGCCCCCAAAAGGGGCGACGCTTCGCCGAACGTGAAATGTCCTCCCACCAAAACTCCTCGCCCCTCATTTCGCCGCCCAATTCTCTATCCAGATGAAGCGGGCCTTTGAAAAAGGACGTGGTCCTGCGTCGCCCCCGTCGGGGGCTTTATTCATAAATCGCCTGGTTTCCCGGCGCTGAAGCGCCGGGCTGGCCTTGCGTCGCCCCCGTTGGGGGCTTTATTCACGAATCGACTTTATGGGTAATGAGCAGCGCTGAAGCGCCGGGCTGGCCTTACGTCGCCCCCGTTGGGGGCTTTATTCACAAATCGCTTGGTTTCCCGGCGCTGAAGCGCCGAGCTGGCCTTACGTCGCTCCCGTTGGGGGCTTTATTCACCAACCGCCTTTGTGGGTAATGAGCAGGTCATTCCCCAGTTTCCAGACAACTTCTTAGGAAGTCTTTACTGGCCAGAGCATCACTGCTTCAGTCTTTATCCGGCTGCACATCGTAGGTTTTGGGTTTGCTCTTCCCCAACGTTGGTTTGCCCAGTGGCAGGCGTTCGTCTGGTTTCAACCCAGGGAAACCGCCAGGTGGCAATGCATTGCCAGGGAAACCGCCAGGGAAACCGCCGGGGAAACCGCCGGGGAAACCGCCGCCAGGAAAGGGGAAGCCGCCGCCGGGGAAGCCGCCTGAAAACGATTTGCCGAAACCGCCGCCGAGTGCGCGTTTCATGATACTGGCAGCCAACACCATGCCGATGCGTGAGAACATTTTTTGCACCAGCGGGATTTGTAGCAGCAGGCCGATAACGCTGGTGATGAAGCCTGGGACGGCGACCAGCAGACCGCCGATCAAGCCGATGATGCGTCCGCCAATCTGGCCGGTGACAAACGACGGACCGAGGCGCTTGAGATGGAACTGGACAATTTTCACGCCAACAAAGATCAGCGCGCAAACGATCAAAATAGGACCAAGAACATCCTTCATCCAACCCATCACTAGCAGCAGCACGTAGAGTTCGACACTCAGGAGTGCGAGGACGAAGAGGACGGCCAGACAACCAAAACGACGCATAGGATTACCTGGGTTAAATTCGCTGACCGTGACGGTTATTCGTCGGCGAAGGACTGTTCAATACTATTGATGCCAGCAGCAAGGATTTCGTTGATTAACTTTTCCTTTTCGGTCTGGCTGGCGCCGGCTTGAGTGCCGATGCGCACAAGGACTCGGCTGGTGTGGGTGATGTCCCGACGATTTTCGTCGGCAACGCGCTCAATTTCTTCCATTAATTTTTTCCGGCTGACGACTTCACGGTTCAGCGAATACGTGCCATCCGCCATGATGCGAACATTCATCATCGGTACGGGTTTGCGCTCGTTATCGACACAGCTACTGAACGCCAAGCAGAGCAATCCCAGCATCGCAAAGCGCCGTCCGACTGAATGAAACGTGAAAGACTTACAGATACGGGTCAGTTTTTCAGCCGTTTCGATCATGATGGTTCCAGCGATCTCTCAGTAATGTTTCGGCGGTTCATTCGCTGGCTGAACGGTCTTGGCGCGCTCATCAGCCGTCTGCTCCGCCTCTGGGGCGGTGACCTTGGGCGCTGGCGTTTGGCGGCTCATGGCACCATCTGGTTGGTGATCGCTATTGGTATTCGTGTTGGCGTTGCCGCCCTCATCGATGCCTTTTTTGAATTCGCGAATGCTGCCGCCAAGTCCACGCATAATTTCTGGCAAGCGACGGCCAAACAACAGCAAGGCGATCACCAGCAAGATGATCCAGTGGATACCACTGCCACCGCCAAAGAATGCAGGAGCAAAAACGATCGATGAGTCCATAGACCCCTCCAGGGCAGGGTGGGCAGGGTAGAAGCGAGCCAGTGACTGACAAGCCCTCCAACATGCAGGAACCTTCATATACCCCTTTCGCGCGCCCTCGTTTGAGCCAAACCCAGCAAAGTTTCCACCGCTGAGATTAACTCACGAGAAACTAAAAAGTGACACCGCCGATCTCGCAGCGGGACAGGGTGGACATGGCCATCATTGCCCTAGCCTCCGCGCCCATGGACCTCACTCCCTTTATCCGCGATGTGCCCAACTTTCCTAAACCAGGAATCATCTTTAAGGACATCACCCCCCTGCTTGGCAACGCCAAGGCGCTGACCTTTGCGGTCGACGCCATCGCTCATGCGCACGTCGGCAAAGGGATCACCAAGGTGGTCGGAATCGAAAGTCGTGGCTTCATCCTGGCTCCGCCGGTGGCCTTGGCGCTCGGCGTTGGGTTTGTGCCCATTCGCAAGCCCGGCAAACTGCCGTGGAAGGCCATTCGTGAATCTTATAATTTAGAATACGGCAATGATTCTATTGAAATTCATGAGGACTCGATCACCTCCGCCGACACCGTGCTGATGATTGACGACGTGCTTGCCACCGGCGGCACCATGGAAGCGGCGGTCAAATTAGTGCGTCGCGTTGGCGGTAAGATTGTCGGCACCGCGTTTTTGATCGACCTGGCGTTTCTTGGTGGCGCCACGCGCTTGGATAGTCCGGTGTATTCGGTGCTGAGATATAACTAAGCCGCTGGCGTAAATGCTGTTCGTTACCCATAACGTTGGGAGTTGTGGGTAACGAACAGGTCTGTGGCATGAGTTCTTCTTGGCGGTCGCACTGATCATCGTTTGCAAAAGCCCCCGACGGGGGCGACGTAAGGCCAGCCCGGCGCTTCAGCGCCGGGAACCAACGGAAAAATTCATCAAAAGCCCCCAAAGGGGGCGACGCTTCGCCAGACGCCAGAGGTGAAATATCCTCCCACCAAAAACTCGTCGCCCCTCATTTCGCCGCCCAATTTCCTATCCAGATGAAGCGGGCCTTTGAAAAAGGACGTGATCCTGCGTCGCCCCCGTCGGGGGCTTTATTCATAAATCGCCTGGTTTCCCGGCGCTGAAGCGCCGGGCTGGCCTTACGTCGCCCCCGTCGGGGGCTTTATTCACGAATCGACTTTATGGGTAATGAGCAGGGCGTAAACGTCAGGCCGCGCCTGAGAAGCGCCCTGCGTTCAGGCGATAATCTTCGCGTGCTGCTGAATCAACTTGCTGACCTCTGGTCGGCAGCTGCCGCAGGACGTTCCGGCGCGTGACGCCGCGCACACCGTGGCCAGCGAACAGGAACCCGCCGCGCTCTGATCACGGATGGCACGCGTGATGGTGTCTTCGCCGACGCCATTGCAGGAGCACACCAATTTGCCCTCCACCGGCGCTGCCGCTGCGCCACCGCGGAGTAAGGTATTGCGGCGTTCGTCCAATTCGATGCCGTCGGCAATTAAGCGGGCATATTCGCTGAAACCAGCGGTGTCGCCATACATCACGATACCGACCAGGCGGTCGTCGCGCACGATCGCGCGATGATACGTTTTCGCGAAGGGGTCGTGGTAAGTCACGCTTTGCGTTTGTGGCTGATCGTCCTCGGTGTTGCCTGCGCTGGCGCAAGCAAGGCCGCTGACTTTCAGCACGTTGGCATTAAATGGTCCGCGATATGGGTGGTGCAGATTGCCACGTAAAAACTGGACCAGCTGTCGCGCTTCTTCTTCCGCTGCGCTGGTGGTTCCGGCGCAACGTCCTTGCCATTCGGCCACTTCACCGATGGCGAAAATCGCAGGATCATTGGTGCGAAAATGCCGATCAACCACGATGCCGGTCGAGCAATCGAGCAACGCTGAACGCGCCAGTTCAGCGTTTGGTGCGGTGCCGGTGGCGAAGATCAACGCATCGCACGGCAAAATTTTACCGTCTTTGAGTTTCACTCCGGTGACGTGATCGGCGCCGTGAATCTCATCAACTTCAGCACGGAAATGAATCGCGATGCCGCGATCGGCTAAATCGTCGGCCAGCAACCGCGCCGCTTGGCGATCCAACTGACGCCCCATCAGCTGGTCGCTGCGTTGCAACACGGTCACCGAACTGCCGAGATGTTGCAGCGCATCCGCCAGCTCCAGTCCCAAGATGCCACCGCCGACCACGATCAGTCGCCGCCCGACGCCGGCTAAACGGCGAATCGCTTCGGCGTCGCTGCGTTTACGTAGAAAATGCACACCGCTGCGCGGAAGTGCCCCTTGGTACGTTTTCGCCGCGCGGCTGCCGGTGGCGAGAATCAAAAGATCATACGCATGGCGATTGCCTGCGTCGTCAATGATGTGTCGCTGCGCGCGCTCAATCGAACGGATACGCACGCCGGGATGAAACATGACGTTGCGATGATGTAGATCTTCGGCAGTCGCTTTGATCAGATCATTCCATGGATTCGCGCCGCTGATGTAGTGCGGTAATAACACCCGATTATACAGCGGTTGCGATTCGTCGCCGAACACCGTGATCGAATCGCCCAGCCCGGCGGCTTGGTGCGCTTCAATAAAACCAAATGCCGCCGCACCACCGCCGACGATAACGATGCGTCGGGGCGCGACGGTAAAACGAGCGACTTGCACGGCGGCAAATTTCAAATCCGGTTCTTTCGATACCGGATCAAGTCGTGGGCTGGTGAGGTTGTTCGCCCGTCCGCGATTTCCGGCTAATTGTTTTCCCCAATGCATCGGCAGAAATACCACGCCCTGACGAATGCTGGTGGTGATCTCAGCACGCACTTGGACTTCACCGCGCTCGCTGGTCACCACCACGATATCGTGATGAGCAATTCCACGCGCCTGCGCATCATGCGGATGAATCTCACAAAACGGCTGATCGACATGGGCGTTGAGCTTGGCCACGCGCCCCGTTTTGGTCATGGTATGCCACTGATCGCGTAAGCGACCGGTGGTCAGAATTAAGGGGCGTTCGCTGCTCAATGGCTCAGAACGATCGGAAAAAGCAGGCGCTTTCAGTTGTGCGCGGCGGTTGAGCGTGGTGAACAGACCGTCGCTATAAAGTCGTTCGACACCCGGATGGGTTGCCGTTGGGATGGGCCATTGCAGCGGGCCGTCGGCAGCGAGTCGTGCGTGCGACAAACCCGCCATATCCAGGTCGCGTCCGGCGGTCAGCGCAACGTGCTCAGCATAAACAGCGGCAGCGCTGGAATACGTGAACGCTTGGCCCGCACCAAGCTGCGCGGCGAAACGGCAAATGATTTCATAATCCGGCAAGGCCTCGCCGGGTGGCGAGACGGCAGGATTCAGCAAGCTGATGCGCCGTTCGCTGTTGGTCATGGTGCCGGATTTTTCCAACCACGTCGCAGCGGGCAGAACGACGTCGGCCAGCGCGGTGGTCGCCGTGGGAAAACAATCTTGGACCACGACGAACTCAGCTCGTTTGAGCGCTTCTTCGACCAACTGTGCATCAGGTAAGGATTCCACTGGGTTCGTCGCAATAATCCAAATGGCTTTCACGCGACCATCGTGAACGGCATTAAATAATTCGACGGCCGTCAACCCAGGATTGCCAGGCACCGACGCGACGCCCCAGTGCTGGGCGATTTCCGCGCGATGCTGGGGATTGCTCAGTTCACGATGACCAGAAGCCAGCGTTGCCATTCCGCCAACTTCACGTCCACCCATGGCATTGGGTTGGCCGGTCAGACTGAAGGGACCACATCCGGGACGCCCAATCTTTCCAGTGATCAGTGATAGTGCGATCAAAGTGGTGTTCTTGTCGACGCCCATCGCCGATTGATTAAGTCCCATCGTCCACATCGACAGGAAACGTCGATCACCAGATAACCATTGCGCGGCGAGCGCGATATCCGCCGCAGATAAACCACAAACCTCAGCGGTGTGCTCCAAGGTGAACGGTAAAAACGCAGCTTGGAACGCTTCCCAGCCGTCGACGTGGGCAGCGATGTAATCCGTATCAATGGCTTTGGTGGCCCATAATTGCCGGGCCAAACCGTAATGCAGCGCGACGTCTGTGCCTGGAATGATTTGTAAATGGAGATCCGCAGCGGTAGCTGAAGCGGTCGCGCGCGGATCGATGACGATGATGCGTACGTCAGGATGCGCAGCTTTGCGCGCTTCGACTCGCCGCCAGATAATCGGATGACACCACGCCGGATTCGCTCCAGTGACCAAAAAGGTGTCGCACGATTCGATGTCCGCGTAGGCAACCGGCGGGCCATCCGCGCCCAGCGTCTGTTTGTAACCCATCACCGCCGACGACATGCACAAACGAGAATTGGTGTCGAAATTATTGGTTTGCAGTACGCCCTTCACCAGTTTGTTGATGACGTAATATTCTTCCGTCAGCAATTGACCGGAGCCATAAAATGCCACCGCATCATTGCCGTACGTCGCTTGAATGCGTTTGAACTCGCGCGCCGCATGCGCCAGCGCGTTGTCCCACGACGCGCGGCGCGGCGCATGACTACGGTCGAGCCGCACTAATGGATGAGTCAGACGATCCGTGCGCGACGCCACCACGTGCAGCAGCGCGCGTCCCTTGCTGCATAATTTCCCCTGGTTCACCGGATGATCTTTATCGCCCTCCAATGAAAGCTGACCACGCCCATCGCGGGTCACTTCAATACCGCACCCAACGCCGCAATAGCAGCACACCGTTTTGATGGTTACAGGCGGCGACATGTCACCGCTTTATGCGACCGTCATGCCAATGCTTTGTGCTGAATGCTGCAACGATTCAACGGCCGCAAGAACCCTCGCCCTTGAGCAATAGACCAAAGAAGCGGGGATGAAGTCGAGAGGAAATGGGATGAAAGTGCGGGGAAAGCACGCGAAAAGCAGGGATGCCGTCGAGATAACGTCGTCATTAAAAAAAGCGCGCGGTCGCAATTTCAGTAATCACCCGTTCAGCCGAATAAGCTTCCGACTGCTCCATGATTCAGCAGCGCAGCCCAACGCGGGCAATTTTCGAGCGCCCACGGGGCCTCGGAATCAAGCTTATGCACAAGCATTTTTTTTCCTGGGATCGCCGAGTTGTACTTGGCTCTTTGGCATCCAAGCCGGCAGGCTGCCAGCGGTCGTGGGCCTGGGGGAAATTAAGAGCCGGCTGGCAGCCGGCGGTCCCGGGCCTGGGAGCGCCGACGTCCTCGTCGGCAAGGGGCAATCTCCCCAAGGCCTGGGACCGCCGGTTTCCAACCGGCAAGGGGCAATCTCCCAATCCCTGGGAGCGCCGACGTCCTCGTCGGCCAGGG
>JANMYZ010000640.1:0-9074 GCA_031382605.1 Planctomycetota bacterium
GGTTCGTCGCACGTCGCGCGGTGCGCTGTTGGCGTTGGCTTTGGGAATGCTTTTGTTGCCGGGTTGTTTTACCCCGCGCACGACCGAACGCATGCGCATGGACACGTTGCGCGCTGTTGAGGCGGGTGATTTTAAGAAAGCCGCCGGGACCGTGAATGAGCTCTTTGATAGTCACTTTGATGGCGAGCCGGATGAGCCAGGTGGCAGTCCTGTTGCTGGCGATTCGGTCACGGCCAAGCAGGCGCTGTTGTGGCATATGGAACGCGGATTGGTTGATCATTTAGGTGGAGATCTGCTGACCAGTAATCGCCATCTCGATTTAGCGGGAGAAATGGTCGACGTTCGTCGCAAGAAGGGCATCGTCACGGAAACGGCGACGTATCTTGCTAACGACACGTTGCGCGATTATGCCGGAAATGCTTTTGAGCACACCCAGGTCGATTATTACCGTTCGCTCAATCGTTTGCTGCAAGCCGAACAGCGCGAGCAATCGTATGTGCCAAGTCAGCTCGCCTTCACGCCGATGCTCGGGAAAAAGCCAGCGATTCCAACGGGGAACGTACCCATTCCATTTGCCTTGAACGCGGCGGATAACGTTTCATCAGCGGATAATCTTGATCGAGCAGTGAATTTCGCTCGGCGAATGACGATTAATCAATTGCAAGAAACCGCTGATGCCGCTGGCGGCAATCGCTACGATGATGATCCGTTCGCGCGATTTTTCGCCGCAGCGTTGACCTACACACCGAAGCCAGGTGATCGTAGTGAGGCCAATAATCAATTTGCCGATGCGATGCTGAAACGCGCGATGCAAGGGTACACCAAACAAGCCGCCATTTTGGGTAACGGCAAACAGCCGTTTAAATACGAGGTCACTCGTCGGCCAGCGTTGGTCGAAACGTTGTTCATCCGTCATTCACGCGCCTACGACCAGCAGAGTTTTGACGAGCGTCTTCCTCAATACGGGCTGCGCAAAGATGACCCACGCCTGACCACGTCGGTGTTGCCCAAAGGCCACGGCATGGTGTTGGTGCTCAATCATGTGGGTTTTATTACGCATCCTGAAGTGCTCGACATCCGCGCGATTGCCGCGCAATTTCGCAGCACGTATCACCCAACTCCGGCGGAAGCGGCACGCGGTTACACTGCTGAACGCTTTTATATCGGCGGTATTTTATTTTGGGCCAAAGGACCGGGAGCCGAGGTCGTCAATCATTGGGCACCGATTCCCATTCCTGGAAATTTGGTGCAAGAACTGCTCGCCCCTGGCGGCGCGGCCTTCCTGGGTTTTGCCATTCCGGTGCACGCCAAAGATCACCCGATCATGCATCCCGCGTCGGTGCGCGCGCGGCCAGCCACGGGCGGAACTGAGGTCAGTCGTGGCATGGAAGTGCTCTCCGACCTTGACGCTTTTGCTCGTGCAACGCTGAAAGATGAACAGCCCGGCGTGTTAGCCAAAACCATGATTCGCGCCGCCGCGAAACAAACGGCCGTGGCGCTGGCAGCGCATGAAGTCGACAAGCGCAATAAAGATAAAGGCGGCGCGGCAGGCCTTTTAAGCATGGCGGTAAATCTGATTGGCAGCACGATGGCGACTTTTAGCGAAGTCGCCGACACCCGCGCCTGGACCAGCTTGCCAGACCACATCGAAGGCGCGCTGCTGGATCTGCCTGCTGGCAATTATTCACTGATCTTGGATACCGCTTACGGTCCGGTCGAATGCGGTGGAGTCACCGTCACTGCTGACCGTTTAGTGGTGGTTCCCATCCGCACGTTCCCTGAGCCCTTACCGCCAGCGCGAGACTAAACCGCTGACGACAACCTTGCGCTTCTTCCTGCTTTCCACCGCTTTCCCCATCCACCAAAGGATTCTTCCTATGCGTCCATTCCTTGCCCTTGCCGCCCTCATTTTGCTGCCGACCACGTTGGCGCTGACGACCGGATGTGGTGAACAGAAAATTACACGTACCGATGAAAACGCCGTCATCGACATATCGGGCAACTGGAACGCCACCGACAGTCGACTCGTCGCTGAAGCGCTGATCGCGCAGGCATTGCAAAGCCCATGGGCTGATGATTTCAAGAAGGTAAATAATCGCACGCCCGTGGTGAAGATTGGGCGCATCAAACCCGTCACGAATGGCGATGTCATCAACACCGATATCTTCGCCAACGATCTCGTACGTGCCCTCGTTAACAGCGGTAAAGCCCGCGCCGTCGCTTCAACCAGCGAGTCCGATCAGGCGCGCGAAGAGCGAAAAGAGCAAGACGTTCACGCCAGCGAAGCAACGCGCAAAGCGGGTTTCCAGGAAACCGGTACCGACTACCTGATCATCGGCACCATCAACGTGCAAGACGACCAAGCGGGCACCAAGCGGCAGAAATACTATTCCACCGATTTGAAGTTGACCGACGTAAAAACCCAGGAACAGGTGTGGTTCGGCAATAAGAAAATTTCTAAACTGGTTGAACGCTAAGCGATCACTTTTAGTCGCACAAATAGTTGCATAAAACCACATCACCCCGGCCATCTGGCCGGGGTGATGTGGTTTCATCGTTGATCGTCGCGTCAGCGAAGTTCAAGGCGGGAACGATTGGTGCCGCTTCAGACCAAGGTGCTCAGCAATTTCGCGCTCCGCTTTCACAGGATCGAGCGCGTTATAACGAATTAATTGGCACAGGTGGTCATAGCTTTCCGGGTCAAGCAACTCGTCGAAACGGATCGCTAATCCATCCGCCAGATGGCGCAGAGCCACACCAGCGGCACGAATCTGCACCTGTCCCTCACCGCCATCCAGAATCAGCGTGCAGGTGCAACTGGTCCCAGCGGATAAGGTTTGATCGCAGGTCACCAACGCCCCGCGTAAGCTTACGTCGCGGGTTCTTCCTGCGATGGTCCGGCCAGACAGGCCAAGCAAAACCTCAAGATTGCGATTGATTCGGGTAAATTCGCGGAGTTCAGACATGCGGGAAGGCTACGCTGCAAAACCGTGGAGCGCAAATCCCTCTTGAGATTGATCGCGCGGATTCATGACGCTGCGACTTTTCAACGTTTCATCTCAACCCGTGTGCTCACGCGACGCTGCAATTGAGCGAGGCGAACGCGGGCATCATCCAAGAGAGCGGCCACGCGGTGCGTTGGTATCGCCGCCTGATCAACAAAAAGATCGACGATGGGTGACGGATGCGTGCTTTCGACTAAGACTCCGACCAGCATATCAATTAAGTTTTTTTCGTTCGTAATAAGGTTTTGGTGGATTAACGGTTGCCGCTGATCCACCGCATAAATCACTGCGTCAGCTGTTTCCAACAGCGTCAGGCTTAATTCATTGCGCAATTCGGATAAGACCAACGCCTCGCGAGGAGTGAACGTACCATCCTCGTTCATGGTCATAATGATGTTCGCCAAATAGCGGACGCGCCAATGCATGCTGCGTGGTTCTGGCAGCTGCGTTCGCAGGTCAAGACGTGTTTATGCGCTATTTTTAGGCCCTGCGTCGTTCAGTGTGGGTCTTTTCTCCGGCCTTGGGCTCATCAAAGCGGGAAGAAAATCGAACAGGAGGCGCGGAGACGCGGAGGTAAGAGGAGGGAAAGGCTTATTCTCTCCAGCAAGCATCTTCCCCTCCTCCGATCTCTGCGTCTCCGCGTCTTCTGTTCGATGTTTTCTTTTTTTGCTGTCCAATGAGATTGAACCCACATGAAACACCGCAGAGTCTATTTCTAGTTCTCATCGTCTTCGAATTCAGCAAAGAGTCCTCCCACCGTTATGTCGGTTCGTCCACGCAGGCTTGGCAGAACATTTGCCGACACCGCAATATCGCGCAGGTGCAGCGTATCGCGGATGCGCACGACGATGGCGTCTTCAGGGCGCACGCCTGGCATGCAGCTGAGTGCCGCGCGCAGCGCTGCATCGTCATCGGGTAACGCGACCGGGATTTTCCCGGCTTCTAAGCTGCCGCTGGTTAGCACATTGGTGTAGGTGATTCGCCGGTCGATGGCGGCATAGGCGCGTTCGGTAATGATATCGGCTAAGCCAATTCCGGCGGCGTTGCCGTGCGTGCTTTCAGACAAGCCAAGCACTACAATTCGGCCAATACGTGGTCCTGAAAAATCTGCCAGACTGACGCCTTCGCTGCGGCCGGTGACGCTGGGATCCATGCCGGTGCCGCTGATTTCTTTGCCGATTCGTTCCACCACTAAGACATCAATGTGCGGCAATAACAGGCGCGGCATCAACGCGCGCGCTTCGCTTAATAACGCAGGTTCACGTTCGAAAATGCGCTGAGCAGGAAGCGCTTCGATGCGCGCGGCCTGCTCGACAGCGTTTTCTACCACCGCCAGCGCGAAGCCAATTTTCTTCGTCGCCAACACCACCGCTGCGGCAGCTGGCATGAGTTTAGCAAACCGCGCGTACCCTTCGCGGTGATAGCGCGAACAACCGGCGTGTTTGCCTAAACCAACACACAGCATTTTGCACACTCCACTTTCGACCAAGCCACGGAAACCCGTGTGCGGCTTAATCCGCGCCAGCGGAATAATCAGATCGCACGCCAGCGCATCGCTGGCCACCGGCACTGCGACTTCGCCAGCGGGATCGCTGACGTAATCGTCAATCGCGGCGTCCCAGCGCAGCGCACCAACCACGGTCGTCGCCATGGTGCTGATGATCGGCGCACCGGCGCTGGCTTCGGTGACGCCGTAATTCGCCAGGACCGCAAGCTGACCTTCAGGTGTTCCGCCGCCGTGCGAACCCATCGCCGGAATGATCACCACCGTGCAACCGCGTTGCTGCAATGCCGCAACCAGCGTCGTCACGATGGTCGCCAGCCCAGCGATGCCACGACTGCCGATCGCCACCGCGACCCGCAGACCTGGGCGCAGCAACGCCACAATTTCTGGACTGGCGACCGCCGCATGCACGGCTTGCTTCACATCAGCAACTTGTGGTGTCGGAAAAATTTGACGCACCTGATGCAAAACCGGCAGCGGAATAGCGGACAAACCGAGTTGGTAATCTGACATGGCCGGGGTTCTACGACTTTTGGCGAAAGACCAAAAGCGGTTCCGCCCAGTTCCAAGTCACCTGAACGCATCGCAAACCGTCGCCCCGGTGCATCCATCATGAGCACACTCAACGGTGATTTATCAGTGGCACGCGCAGCAACCGTTGGTAACCAAAGCACGCTTTCCTAACACCTATGGAACGTTCCATGCGCTGCTTCGCTCTGCTTTGTGCTATTTTTAGTTTAACCGTGGCCTTCGCGGCTGACGAGGCGTCGCTTGTCGCCGCTCGCGAATTGCGCGCGTTGGTGCCGCAAGTCGTGGTGACGATGGATGAACGCTTGGGCGTGGCGAAACATATTGCGTCGCCCGCTGGCTTTCTGACGGGACCTGCGGGTGTGGGCAAAGCCGTGGCGAAAGCCGCAGCGGCAGGGCCGGATCAAACGGTGCGAAGTTTTCTCAATGCGTGGCCTAGTTTGCTGGGCGGCGATGCGACGATTTTGAATGATGCCGAAATCGTGCGTGACGACGTGACCGCCCACAGTGGACTGCACACCAAAGTCTGGCGCCAACAATTCAATGGCATCCCGGTGTACAACGGACTGTTGATCACCAGCACGACAAAACGTGACGAATTGATCGCAATTGGCAGTGCTTTCGCAGCGGCGCCCGATCGCAGTGTGCAAGGCATCGCTCGGCGTGCGGCGTTAATTGCCCAACCAAACCTGACGGCCGAAGCCGCTGTTTCAGCCATTCTCCGTCATCTGAAGGCTCCAGCGCAAGACGCGCAGACCACGCAGGAAGTCGGCGGCGCAACCAAGAAGCAGGTTCTGCGCAGCGCCGGAGCCAAGGGCAGTATCGATGCGCAACTCACCTGGTTTCCGCTGAGCAAAGACAATCTGCGTTTGGCATGGCACGTCGTGCTGATCGAACGCGCTAGCGACGTAATGTACGGCATGGTGGTCGACGCGCAGACCGCAGAGATCCTGAGCAAAAGTCGTTTGACTTCGCAGGGATTTTATAACCCCGACCGGGTGAAATTTGGTGCGCCTGCAGCAGCCGTGGCACCAGTAAAAGCTGCGCCAGAAGCAAAAGCTGCACCGGCTGAGGCCGCACGTAATAACGATGGCGTGGCTCCATCCGTCAAATCATCTGCCGTCAGCAAAGCTGCGACGCCACTGACGTTTCGAGTCTACACCAATGACAGCCCAATGCCGCTTTCCCCTGGCCTCAGCATCACCCCGCCAGCTGAAGTTCCGCGTCTTTTTGTCAGCCCGGATCTGACCACTGCTGCGGCCGTGCTCGCTTCACCCGGCGGCTGGATCGGCAGCAGTAACGAAACGCGTGGCAATAACGTCGACGCTCACTTAGATCTCAATGCTGACAACGAGGCTGACATCCCACGTCCGATGGGCGTTGGCACTTCGCCAGTGATGTTCAATTTTGGACTCGACCTTCGTCTTGGGCCTGAAACCTATCGTGAGGCAGCAGTGACGAATTTATTTTATTGGTGCAACGTCATTCACGACCGGCTTTATGGACTCGGCTTCACTGAAACCGCGGGGAACTTTCAAAAGGATAACTTAGGTAGGGGCGGCATTGGCAACGACGAAGTGCAGGCCGACGCGCAAGACGGTAGTCGTCTCAATAACGCAAATTTCAACACGCCTCCCGAAGGCAGCACGCAAAAGCCAAGAATGCAGATGTTTGTATGGAATTATACAACTCTAAATCGCGATTCAGACTTGGATAACGCCATCATTATTCATGAGTACGTGCATGGACTCAGTCATCGCTTGGTTGCGGCAGGTAAAGAAGGAAACCTTGCTGCCGTACAATCCGGCGGCATGGGCGAAGGCTGGAGCGATTTTTATGCGCTGTCGATGCTTAGTGAAGCCACAGACGATCCGCTTGGTTCAACGGTTGTAGGTTCCTATGTTTTAAATAATTACATCAAAGGTATTCGGCGATATCCGTATACCGTCGAGCCAAGGCCGTTTGTGCGGGGAGTGTTAGAATTTCAGCCGTCGGTCCATCCGCTCACGTTCAGGGACATTATCCTGAACAACCAAGTGCATGCCGCGGGCGAGGTCTGGTGTCAAACCCTGTGGGAATGTCGTGGTGAATTAGTCACCAAATATGGTGCGACAGCGGGCAACGAATTGATGCTTCGACTGGTGACCGACGGCATGAAATTGACTCCGTTCAAGCCAAGTTTTATCGACGCACGCAACGCCATTCTTCAAGCAGATCTGACAGCCAATGCTGGTGCCAATGCGCGCGAACTATGGCGCGCCTTCGCCAAACGTGGATTGGGCTTTGGCGCAGTTTCAGGCCCAAGTGATACCACGATAAACGTCGTCGAATCCTACGAATTCACGCTTGGCCTTCAGGTTTCGGATGCCGATGGGTTCAGCGCGTTTGGCAGATCCGGCGGTACTTTCAGTCCGACCACGAAAGAGTTCACCCTGACCAATGCCAGTGCGACGCCAATAAATTGGACAGCGACGACTAATTATACGTGGATCACGGCCACGCCAGCAAGTGGCGCCCTGGCCGCTGGCGCCACCACGAAGGTGACCGTTACGCTAACCGCCGCTGCCAACGCGCTGGCCAACGGTAGCTGGAACGACTATTTACACATTGTTGATACGACCAATACCCGCGTGATCGTTCGCCCGCTTCACCTACGGGTCACGGATAACTACACCATCACTTCAGCCACGTATTCGTGGGTCGATTCATCAGCGCATACGGCGCTCACCCTTGGCGATGACACCATCAGTCCGGCTCAAACGCTGCCCTTCACCTTTCCTTTCTATGAGGCGAATCGCACCAGTATCGTGGTGGCTTCCAATGGATTAATCGGGTTTGGTGCGACCACGGGTCTTTCCGGTTCCAGGCCCACCATTAACGACCCTACTGTTTTCGAAAAAGTTGGAGCAAATCGGACGCTTCCATTCCGGGGGCTCGCTCCCCATGACATGCTGGCAGTGTGGTGGGATGATCTGAACCCGGCCGCTGTGACTGCCGATGTGGGTAGCGTTCGCTATGGCGTTGAAGGTACGGCTCCCAATCGTCGGGTGATCATTACCTGGGACCACATACCCCGCTATGACCCTTTTGATGGTTATTTTGGCAACACCTTTGATTTCTATGTATTTCAGGCGATCTTAGACGAAGCCACCAACGATATCATCTGCCAATATCAAGACGTTCGCCCGTTGGCGGTGGCCTATGATGACTATGGTCAGCCCTTTGACGTCGGCGCCGGACGATCTGCCACCATTGGTACAGAAAACGAGGTCGGTGATGCGGCCGCGCTCTATTCATTCAATGGCAGCACGTTGTTGACGAATGGATTGGCTTTGCGTTTCCACTATGGACCAAGCGTGCCAGGTACCCCATTGCCAACGAATGCTGCGCCGACCGTGGCCACGGCAGCGGCGGCAAATCCGTCGCCGGTCACTGGTATTAGCACCACATTAACGGTTATGGGTGCGGACGCAGACGGTGGTGGCGAACCGAATCTGACCTACACGTGGTCTTTGAATGGCAATTTGTCGACGGTCTTTACCACCAGTATCAACGGCTCGAATGCCGCCAAAACGACCATTGCGACCTTCACGCAAACCGGCACTTATCCGATCATGGTCACCATCACGGACAGGGGTGGCAAGAGCGTCACCAGCACGGTCAACGTGACGGTGGTCGCGACGCCGACATCGATTGCCGTCACTCCAGCGACGCTCTCGATGGCGAATGGAACCAGCTTTGATTTCAATGTGGTGGGACTGGATCAGTTTGGTTTCCCGACCACGACCGTGCTAATGGCAACGTGGGAAAAGGTCAGCGGTCCTGTTCTTAGTTTTATCGACCCCTCCAGCGGAATTTACACGGCCAACGGCCAAGGTGTCGCGGAAATTAAGGCAACTTCTGGCGTGCTCACCGCCACCGCTGCCATCACGATCACTAACGGTAAGCCGACCGTAGCGATCGCAGCAACGGCCACGCCAAATCCGGTGACTGGTCTCACCACGAATGTATCAGCAGTGGGTGCAGACGACTTAGGC
>JANMYZ010000648.1:0-5190 GCA_031382605.1 Planctomycetota bacterium
AATCGGTTTTGATCGCGATGGTCAGGTGCAATTGGAT
Source organism: Planctomycetota bacterium (assembly GCA_031382605.1). Taxonomy (GTDB): domain Bacteria; phylum Planctomycetota; class UBA11346; order UBA11346; family UBA11346; genus BOG-1363. The sequence goes on from JANMYZ010000648.1 coordinate 38, forward strand.
GGCGTGGTGATGCCGCGTGAGCGTATTCGTTCGCCGCAAACCACCGCGCAGATTTGGCGCGTGGCGGATAATCCCGCCTGTCGTACGCATTTGGTGCAATTACAAAAAGCTTTGGTCGCAGGGCGTGACGCGGTGGTCGAAGGTCGAGACGCCACCACGGTTATTTGTCCTGATGCGCAGCTAAAAATTTTCCTCGATGCTAGCCCAGAAGAACGCGCACGTCGCCGTTTGGCGGAATGGCCGGCGAATATGCCGCAACCGAGCGTGGCCGAAGTCGTGGCGCAGATTCGCGAACGCGATCAACGCGATTCATCGCGTGCGGTGGGTGCGTTGACGTTGACCGATGACGCGGTGCATTTGTACAGCGACGGCCTGTCGATGACGGAAGTGATCGCACGGATCACGGCTTATGCGGTGCAGCGTCAGCCGTTCTTGCTCGAACAATTAGTGTCGAATCAATTGATCGTTGGTCGCAGTCGCCAACCAGGATACGTGCGCGTCGCGGTCGGCGATCCTGCACACAGCGGCCTCGGTTGGCAGCTTGGCTTGACCAATCCCACCCCAGAGCGCATGCCCGGAACGACGCGTACGTGTACGCGCAATCTTGGCGGACGTCAGGCAGGTACGGTGTTGCAAGGACAGGCCATTCTTTGTCTTGCAGGCACTGGTGAAGATCCCGGTCACGTGTTTGCGCTGCCGATGTTACCGCAGACCTGGTACATCATTGAACCTGGTGCCTGGCACGCCGTCATTCAAAGTCACGGGACTATTTGTGCGTGGGCCGAATCATCGGGTATTCGCGAAGAAACGCGCGAACTGACCAATGATCAACTGTCGGAATTAAACGCGTATACCAGCGTGTATTTGCCGCATTGAATTCTTGCTCTCGATTCACTGCGCCGATCATGAGGTTGCTTAGAAGTACCACATGACGCGTATGGCCCATTCGGTGGCCAAGACTTCCCAGCGATCTCGTCGTTCGATGCTGGCATCTATGGCAAGGTCACGCGTCAGGGGAAATCGTCCTGCCGCGCTCCATGACCGTGACGTACCTTCTTCGCCTAATAAATATCCGGTATAGCGCGCATCGACCATGAATTGGACGCCGGGTAAAGACCACACTGCTCCGGCGGTTGCGCTTGGTCCGATGGCCCAACCTTTGCCAAAACCGAAACCGCGCACATCGCCGCCAACCATGCCCCAGCACAAGAACGAGTCGAGCGGCTGCGCGCTGTAACCGACGTCAGCGCTCAGACGCGCTTGCAGTTGTTCGTTGTCAGGCGATTCCATCGCCACTGATTCAGCACCCAGCACCATCCCCCAGGACCGTCGACGGAAGAGGGATTCCCACGGATTCAGCGCCGTCAGCGCTAGCACATCGAGTTGTTGCAGTTCAATGCCATCGCCTTCGCGCCAGCGCAATTCAGCTTCGCCCATTGCTACTTGTGCCGTCGATAGGTAACCCGCTGGCGCATCGAGCAAGTCATGCAAGGCCGGACGGATTGCGAGCGTCGCGAAGGATTGATCGTGATGGTCACCACCCCCACCGATCGTTAGGCGCGTGGAAGAATGTCCCTGATCAGGACGGGTTGGGGTTGGCGGTAATGGCGTGGCCGTTTGTTTACCCAACGCCGCACGGGCCTTGAGTATCGCCAGCAATCGGCTGCGGTATTGTACTTGTGTAATCGCCTGTCGTCCGGCGAGTGCGTGCAGACATTCACCAGCCAGATCGAAAATCTGCGCCTGACGAGCGGCATCGGGTGCGGCGGCCTGAATCGCGACAAGATCACTTTCGCCGCGCGCAAGCGCTACCGACAAGTCGGCATCCGTACCCAGGCTGGCACGTCCATTCTTCACCCGCGTGGCCAAGCTTGGACGCCAGGCAACATCTTGTACCAGTCCTGCATCAGCAATCCAACGCACGGTATCAACTGGCAAAACCCATGCGCCGCCATGGTTAGTCAGCCGCAAACCAGGACGCGCTACCTGAATGAGAAACAATAAATTATAGGAGCAATTTTCATCGAAAAACCAGTAGTCGCTCCAGATGCCGCGCATTTCCCAGGCATGGCGGAGCAACGTGGTGACCTCGGCCGGCGTGAACGACAGTCGGTATTCCCATAAATCGCGTTGATCGAGATCGGAGTATTCTTGCACCTTTCGGTGGTACGGAGTGGCGCTGAAGTTTCCTGGAAAAAAGCCGATCAAACCTTTTATGACATAGAGCGGATCGAACGCGCCAGGTGGCAACGCGGCGGCGTAGTTGACACCCTGTGCCAACAATTGGCTTTCTTCGGCTCCCCGTACCACCAACAAGGTGTGACCAAACATAGAGGCCGGACTGTTGAGAAATCCGGAGGCGAAGACGAGTTGGGCTTCACGCGGTTGCAGCTTGGTGAGCAAGGCGTCCAGCTCGGGCGCGCCAGACACCGGCAGCGTCGAGGGATCAATGTGCAAGCGTTCACAGAGCCAAGCCGCGCGCGCGGGATAACGCGTCGCGACTGGCGCACGCAATCCAGGATGCAGCGGATCGTCTGCACCAGGATTTGGCGGGCGTCCGTCAAGCAGGCCACGCAGAGTCGCTTCGAGTTCTGCCCATGGATCACGCTTGCCCAGCGGCGAGAGAAAAAAAGTTGGATCATCGATCAAGCTGCGGTGTCCGCTCACACCATTGGCATAGTGGAGCAGCGTTAGCCAATGTGGATCACGGTACAACTGCGCCGCTTTCGCTGCGGCTAACAAAGGCTCAATTTGGAGGTCAGACGATGAGGCCACAATCGCAGACGTGTCTGGTCCGGAAATGGTCACTGCGGGTTGTGCATCAGCGGTGGTCGCGATCGATATGAATGCCATCAAACACAACAGCGGCGCCCAAAGGCGCCGCTGTTGGAGACCGATGGTTGAATCGGTCGTGGTCATCAGGACGCGAGCTTGGCGAGGCCGGCGACGACGTCGTCACTGGTCACGTTCTCAGAGGTGAACACCTCAGAGAAGCGGCTTTGGCAAGCGGCGTAAAATGCCGTGCGCTGTTCGACAGGAATGCCAGCGAGTTCAGCAACGGCGGCGAGGGTTTCGCCCTGACCGGTTGCCATATCGCGCGACAGCGAGTCGAGATTGTCGGCCACGTATTGGCGCAACGGCTTATTTTCTACCAAATCAACTTTGTTCGCACCACCCGTACCAGTGGAGATGAAAAAGAGTTGGTTAGAGAACGACCCGTTGGTCGTTGCCGCCAGAGTCTGACCGAGGACGGTGTCGGTATAACCGATCGCTTCAAACAGCATCGTACCAAGACCGACACCAACGTTGCTACGCAACTTAGCATCTTCCGCAGCCTGGCCGACGGCGCAGACAGCGAATAAAGCAGGAAGGATGAATTTCTTCATAGGAGCCCTTTCATGGGGTGTTAGCCAACTATCAGCCTGCTCACAAGAAGTGTCAATAAGTTGTATGGAAAATTACCGCAGGTATCGCAGTCGGTGAGAGACTCGCCGCATTTTTTATTTTCCTGAAGTTGGCAGTCGAATTTGGAAGCCTTTTTTATTAATGACTCAGCGGTATAGACGCGAGTGTTTCATCTAGCAAACGCTGAAGATTTGCGTCATCGGCATGACTCGAACGGCTGCTACGCGCGTGTTCTTCGACGCGGCGACAAAACGCAGCTAGGCGGCTGGCGCCCATGATTTGGCAAGAACCTTTGAGCTTATGCGCGGCTCGACGAACGGTTTCGGTGTCGCCGTTTTTCATCGCTCGTTCAAGAGCTCCGACGTGGTCGGGGGCTTCTCGCACAAATATCGTTACCATTTCAACGAAGATGGATTCATCACCTAATTCGTCGCGCAAGCGCGCAAGCACGCGAGGATCGATGAGCATATCTGGATCGTCAGCGATGGTCGTTGAGGCAGGGCCGGTGATCAGCGGAACGCCGTCGGTGACTTCTGGCAGGAAGCGCGCTAACGCCTCAGCCAAGGCTTCAATGCGCACGGGCTTGGCGATGTAATCGTCCATGCCAGCAGCTAAGCATAAATCACGATCGCCTGCCATGGCATTGGCGGTCATCGCTATCACGGGCAATCGCCGACGGTTGGTCATCGTTTCGCGATGGCGAATTTCACGCGTGGCTTGGTAGCCGTCCATTTCGGGCATTTGGCAATCCATCAAGACCAAATCGTAGGGCAGTTGGGCGATGGCGGTGAGCGCTTCAACACCGTTGGCGACAATATCGGCGTGCACCCCAAAGCGCGCGAGTTGCGCAGCGGTCAGCCGTTGATTGACGGCGTTGTCTTCTGCAACCAATACGCGTCCGTTAAAGCGACGGCGCGCACCGTGTGCAGCCGTATGACCAAGCGTACGCGCCTGAGTGATTCCGAGCGCCGTGGCCAAAGCATGGTGAATTGAGGCCTGGCGCAGTGGTTTATCGACACAGGCATCGATGCCCCTGGCCAGGCCCGAGGCCACGACGAACCCGGCCTCGGCCAGGGCCCCGGCCAGCCTGCGCGCCATGCGCAGGCCAAGCGACGAGGCGTTGCGCGCGCCCACAAGTGCCACCGTGGGGCGGTTCAGAAGGGCGGCATCCCCGATGACCCACAGGACCGGCGGCGCGTCCGCGATCATGGCCAATGCGGCAGGATAGTCGGCCTCGCCCCGGCACAGAAGCCGCGCACCGGTCACGCGCGCCTGCGCCACCTCGGCCCGCGCCACCTCGACCGGACAGGACGCATAGCCCTGCACCCCCGCCACCGCCGCGATGCCGGGCAGCGCCTCCAGCGCCGCCGCAGCCGTACCGTGATCGGCGATCAGCCGGTGGAACGTGGCCGGCCCCACCCGCCGCGACCGGATCAGGCGCAGCCAGTCCAGCCGCTCCGCCCCCGAGGTGGGCGGATCATAGGCGGCGGGCGGTTCGTCCAGCGTATAGTCCATGGCAGCCCTCTGGCAGGAGGTCGCCGCCACATTGCCGCCATGAAGGTTAACGCATCGTGAACGGCGCGGTGAAATGCGCCCCGTTGGCCTTGGCCGCGCGATTGGCTATACGGGCGCGATGTTCAGCCAGCTTCTGCGCCGCCTTGCCACCCCTGCCCCGCCGTCGCGGCCCGAATCCCGGCTGGCGCTGGTGGCGCTGATGGTGCGTCTGGCGCGGGCGGACGGGGTCTATG
>JANMYZ010000676.1:0-8703 GCA_031382605.1 Planctomycetota bacterium
TTTTCGCTCAGCGCAGCGCAGGTGCCAACGCCAACCGCCTTCATGGATCTGGCGAGTTTGCAAAAGCGCAGCGAAATGCCAGGCATCGCCAATATGCTGCTGACTGCTGGAGCAGACCTGCCCACGGTTGAGGCGGCAGTGGCTGCGGCGTGGACGCCAGCCGATGCGTTGATTGACGTGCGTACGGTTGGTGAACGTACGGAAGTCCGCGCCGAGCGCATCTTTCTCGACCAGCCGTTAGCCACGTCCTTGGAAAAAATGCCGCAGGCAGCGGGCGTGATGACGTATTTCGTAAATGAATTGCGCGTGGGCGAACGCGCGACGCCGTATTCGCTGGTGGCCTCCGCTGATTGGCAGCAGTTCCCACAGCACGGCGCGCCGATTCCGCATGACCTCGGTGCTGATGGCGTGGCGATCAATGCGTGGTTGGCGAGTGATTTACAGGCGAAAATCGGCGACCCGCTGACGGTGAAATTCTTTGTCATCGGACCTTCTGGCGGACTACGCGAAGAGTCCGCCGCTTTGATCGTCAGAGCTATTGTTCCGCTGAGCGGCGCTGCTGCCGATCGCGAATTGATGCCGCGTTTCCCAGGAATTGCCGACGAGGAAGATTGCAAAAATTGGCATCCCGGTGTCGCCATCGATCTTGACCGCATCCGCCCAACGGATGAGGAGTATTGGAAAAATTACCGTGGCATTCCCAAGGCGTTTCTTTCTTTGGCCGCCGGTCAGCGGTTATTTGGCAATCGTTTTGGTTCGCTCACCGCCGTGCGTTTATCTCAGTCGGTGGCCGACGTCAGCAAGCAGATACAAGCCACCGTGACGCCTGCGGATCTTGGTTTGGTGGCGATTCCTTTGCGCGCCCATGCGTTAGAGGCCAGCGCCAAAGCGATGGATTTTTCAGGGTTATTTCTCGGCCTTGGCTTTTTCTTAGTGGTCGCGGCCCTGACCCTTGCGGGCATGTTGATTGCCCTTGGTTTAGAAAGACGGCGTGGCGAAATCGGAGTGTTGCTGGCCGTTGGTTTCACCCCACGCCGCGTGGCGCGGATGCTGTGGTGGGAATGCGTGGTGGTATCTTTTCTTGGTTCCGTGCTCGGAACTTTTTTTGGCGTGGTCTATGCCACCGGAGTCCTGAACGCGTTGGCTGGTGGTTGGAGCGCCGCCGTCGGTGCCACTCCGGTTTCATTGTTTATGCTGCCTGGGACGTTGATCACCGGCGTGCTTGCCAGCACGTTGATCGCTAGCGTGGTATTGCGTTGGCGTCTGCGTCGGCTGCATCGGGAAGCGGTGCCGCAATTATTACGTGGTCGAGCAAGTGCCGAAATCGTTCCGCCGCAGCGTCGCTGGCCGATGTGGTTAGCGTTGGTATCTGGCATCACGGCATTGGTCATTGCTTGGTTGCCACTGACTTCATCCGCAGCGGTTGGTGCTTTCTTTGGCGCAGGCACGCTTGGCTTAATCGCTGGCATTGCGGCAATGACCGCAGGCATTGATCGAAGCTTGCAGCATGGTTTACAACGTCTGGATTTACCGTCATTGGCATTGACCAATGCTGCGCGTGGACGTGGTCGTAGTATGAGCGTGGTGGTGGTGCTGGCGTCGGCCACGTTCCTCATTCTTGCGGTGGGCGCGAATCGAAAGGACCCCTTGATTGGCGCAGAAAAACGCACGGCGGGCACTGGTGGATTCGCTTTGGCGATGGAAAGCGCCGTGCCGTTGGCAGAAGACCTCAACACGATTGCTGATCGTGAGCGCTTGGGTTTAGAGAAACTCGATGGCGTGCAGTTTGTTCCCGTGCGCGTTGGTCATGGCGATGATGCCAGTTGTTTGAATTTGAACCACAGCGCGACGCCACGTTTGTTCGGGATTAATCCTGGTGCGTTCTCAGGACGTTTTACTTTCAATGCGGCTCAGGGAGATGGTGCCTGGGAATTATTGAATACCCCTGTTGCTTCTAGCGCTTCTATCGATGGTGCGATTCCGGCGATCGGCGATGAAAATACCACGATGTGGTCATTGGGTATGTCGGTGGGCGATCGTATGAATTATAGCGATGAACGTGGCCAGACTTTCACCATCGTCTTAGTCGGCACGGTTGCCCATTCGTTGCTGCAAGGCGGACTCTTCATCGCCGAGCGTGATTTCATCGCCAAGTTTCCCTCGCAAGGCGGTCACGGTTTATGGTTGATCGATGCGCCGGAAGATCGTCGTGCTGCGGCGGCGAAAGAATTAGAACGCGGCCTTGCCGACTACGGAGTCACGGTTCAGCCAGCAGGTGAGCGTTTAGCCGCGTATTTAGCGGTCGAACGCACCTATCTCGATATTTTCCTCACCCTTGGCGGTCTTGCACTGTTACTCGGCAGCATTGGCGTTGGCGTGGTGGTGGCGCGCAATGTCGCGGATCGACGTGGCGAACTGGCGGCGGCTCATGCGCTGGGATTTAGCCGAGCGATGTTGCTGCGTTTATTGCTCATCGAACACGCGCTATTGCTGCTCGGTGGTTTGTTGCTGGGAACCATCAGCGGAGCGTTAGCCGTTTGGCCAGCACTGCGTGCTCCTGGGACGCCAGTGCCGTGGGGCGACCATGGCGTGGCGCTGCTGTTTATCCTGCTCAGCGGTTTACTGGTGATAGTCGTAGCGACGAAACGCGCTCTTGCCGGTACCACCATCGATGCTTTACGAAAGGAATGATCCGATGAGCCTAATAAACGCAGTAGAGGAGCATTTTAACGCAAAGACGCCAAGGGCGCCAAGGGCTTGCGGCAAAGAAAAAATTTACCGGCTTGGTGAAGACATATATTGTACGTATTTATATTTAAATCATTGTTTCTCCTTCGCGTCTTTGCGTCTTTGCGGTGGAAGTTTTATTCCAACTGCGTTTTTTATGATGATACGTTCGTTCATGCTTTTACTGTCGGCTTCTTTCTGCACCGTGGCGTTGGCTGCAGAGCCAGTATTTTCCCAGGATTTCTCTAAGGTCGAGGCTGTGCCAGACGAGTTGATGGTCCTCAGCGGTGAGCTGAAAATAATCGACGATGGCGGCAATAAAGTCCTGGCCCTCGAACCGGTGCCACTCGACACCTACAGTTTTTTATTCGGCCCAACCGCAAAAGAAGGATTGGTCGTGCGCACGCGCATCAAATCGGCGACGAAGGGCCGACTCGCCCCATCTTTCGGCGTTGGCCTTGGCGGCGTCACCGGTCACGTCCTGCGTTTAGCAGGAGCGAAGAAACAATTGGAATTAGTGCGCGACGAAACGGTTTTGGCCAGCGCGGCAAGCGAATGGAAGAGCGACACCTGGTTATGGTTTCACCTACAAGTGCGCCCGGTCGACGGCGTTTGGATGGTCGAAGGGAAAACCTGGTCCGACGGCACCCCCGAACCGACCGCGTGGCAAATCAGTTTTAAAGAAGAAAAAGCGCCAGTATCCGGCCGCCCATCGGCGTGGGGCATGCCGTATTCCGGCAAGCCGATTTTATTCGATGACCTGACGGTGACGAAACTGCCGTAATATGGTTTGGTCCCTCTCATCAGAAGTATGCATCAACCTAAAAGCAGCAGATAGAACCCAGCCCGGCAGAGCCGGAACCAAAGGTTCATTATCGTCTCCGCCGGGCTGGGACGCTGTTGTATCAGGGCTTCGCCCCGAACCCCACGTACTACGCGCCGAAAATCTTCGTGTGAAAAGGAGATTTCGGCGCGTAGTACTACAGAGGACCTGAGCACCAGAGTAGAGAAGGTCATTGTTGAACGCTCGCCTAAAAATGAAGCGACGATTCGACCTAACTTCTAGCTCTTTTCTCTGGTGCTCTGGTGCTCTGTGTTCTATTGCTGGATCCAGCAATGATTGGCGGTTTCACCCAGTCGATGGTGTCGCGGGGAATTCTCGAAACGGGGATCACGGCTGCTTCGTACACATACGCTGGTGAAACCAATGACCTATCTCTTTGCCTTCTTTCCACGTGCTCTGATTTCGGTGCTCGTGTTGACGTCCAGCCTCATGCCAGCTTTTGCGGCTGATTGGCCGAATTGGCGTGGGCCGACGCTCGATGGAGCGAGCGGCGAAACGGTGTTGCCGGAAAAGTTAGATGCCTCAACCCAGGTATGGGCGGTAGATCTGCCAGGCCCAAGTTCGGGAACGCCGGTAGTCATGGGCGAGCGGATTTTTTTGCCGACCATTGATACGGCGACGGCCAATCTTTCGGCACTGTGTTTGGAACGAACCACGGGAAAGGTGCTGTGGAGCGAAGTCGTTGCGCCGTCGTTGCCTGGGAACGCGCGCAATAATCTGGCGTCACCATCAGCGACGACCGATGGCACGCACGTGATCTATATGTACGGCAGCGGCGACATCGCGGCGTTCACCGTCGAAGGAAAGAGGCTGTGGGCGCGCAATTTACAGAAGGAATTTGGTAAATTTGAAATTCAATGGCTCTATGGCTCCAGTCCGTTGTTGCACGGCAAACGCGTGTTCGTCCAGGTGTTTCAGAACGACAGTAAAATGGCACCCGGAGCAACCACCTCATCGTTTGTGCTCGCCATCGATGCGGTCACCGGCAAAGACCTCTGGAAGCACATGCGCCCGACCAGCGCGAGGGGTGAATCGCAAGAAGCCTACGGCACACCGATTATTTACTCGGCCAATGAACGCGAAGAATTAGCGGTATTCGGCGGCGATCTGCTGACTGCGCATGATCCCGCCACGGGCAAAGAACTCTGGCGCAGCGATGGCTACAACGACAAGCGCGCTTCGCATTGGCGAAATATTCCTGGGTGCGTGATGGTCGATGGCCATGTCATATCGATAACGGCGCGTGGTGGCCGGACGTTCGCGGTGAAGCCCGGCGGTATGGGTGATGTGACGACGACCAACGTCGTGTGGAACACCACCGAGCTGACCAGCGACGTCTGCATGCCGCTGTACTACCAAGGAAAAATTTACGTGCTCGACGGCGATAAAAAAATATTCCGTTGCGCTGATCCCAAGACCGGGGCGGTTTTATGGCAAGGAAAAATTCCCGCCAAAGGAGTGCTGCGCGCTTCGCCCACCGGCGGCGGTGGACGGATTTATGTTATGGATGAAAACGGCACGGTGTTCGTTCTTGCTACCGATGAGTTTAAAATTCTCGGAAACTATGCATTGGGCGACGGCGGCGCTGCGCGCTCGTCGATCGTGTTGACGCATGGTTTGGTGGTGGTCCGCACCGCTGAAAAATTGTTGGCGTTCGGCAGTAAATAACGGCTCATCGTCGTAGCAGGAGAACTGCGAAGCAGAATGTTTGAAATGACCACGCGCTCGGCGGGAAACAGGGGGTAATCCAACCGTATCTCTTGGATTTCCTACACCACCTGAGCCAGCGAGTTCATCATGACCCAATCCTTGACCGCTTCATTTTTCCGCGAGATCACCCGCACCATGAGCGAGCCCCTGGCCAACAAAGTCTGCAGTGACGTTCAGGGCTTAGCCTGGGCATTGAGCCGTTTGGCGCTTGAGAAAGATGCCCCCGCGTGGTCGCTGCTGCTCGCCCAGGCAGGGCCCGATATTCAGCGTGTGGCGATGCGTTTGACCGGTGATTTCGCCTTGGCGGAGGATGCCGTGCAGGAAACTCTTATGTTGGTGCGTGATCATGCCGCGAATTTTGCGGTTCGTAGCAATGATGCTGATGACGACGCCCGTCGGTGGATTCTGGGGGTGGCGGCCAATGCCAGCTTACATCTGGTGCGTCGCCATCATCGGCAGGCGGCTCGCGACCATCGCGCCGGACACGCCGCAGCGCTGGTGGCGACACCGGTGGCCGACCCATCTCAGCGAGCAGAAAATGCCGATGAAAGTTTTCTATTGCGCCGTGAACTGGCAGAATTGCCAACGGCTTATGGGCAAGCGCTGGCGCTGCACTATTTTGGCGACCAGGATTATCCCGCACTCGCCACTCATTTGCGGGTGTCCGTTAATACCGTGCGCATCCGTGTCCATCGTGGGTTAAAGGCCCTGCGCGAACGCTTAGATCGCTGTGGTGTGGCGCTGTCGCTCGCGGCGCTGACGGGCTTGCTAAGCAATCTTGGTGCGGCCACCACCGTTGGTGGCGCAGTGACGGTATCGGCAACGACGCTGGGATTGATTTCGAGCACGGCGGTACCGACGGTTTCTTTCTCGGCTGCCTCTGGCGGTATGACGATGGCCACGGTGCTGGCGAGTGCTTTCGCGGCGCTGTTCGCGGTGGTGATTTTGTCGGGTGCTTGGTTGAATTCGTTCAGCATTGAACCGACGAGGCCGCAATTAGTTGGGGCTGTGGGAGCAGGGGCTGTGGGAGCGGGGGAAGTCGTTAATAAAGCGCAAGCCAGACCCTTTATTTTGGTAGTGAAGACCGATCAAATGGTGGAAGTGAAGACTGATCAGATGGTGGAAGAGAATCCTCCCTTTGCGAATAATCGAGCGGCAAGAGATATTCCGGTGGCAGGGCCTTTTTTTACCAGCGGCCCCAATCAATTCAGGCTGCCGTTGCAGCCTTTCGCTCGCTACGACTTCACCATTGATTGGGGTGATGGTACGAAGGAAGTCGTACGCAGTAACGGGCCCGCTGGTAAGGCGATCGTTGATGAGGCTTGGTTGGCGCAGGTTAAAAAAGGTTTAGATCAACCGGTGACCGTCGACTTTGAAAACATTCCCTACGATTTTGTTGGCCTCGGCCGTAATTTCGCAGGCCTCGGCTCCTCTGGAGACATACATTGCCTCAGTTATCTCTTGGAAAAAGCTGGCATAGATTTGTGTGCGAATGTCATTGAGGTTCCGGGTCTACAGACCGACGACGACAAGACAAAGTTGCCGTCGCGTGTGCCGCTCAAGGTGGAGGCGATGAAGCTACGCGACGTCTTTGCGTTGCTCACGAAGTTAACCGGCTTGACCTATGTTCTGCACGATCGGGCGCTGCTATTCGTCGCCGAGCGTAAAGACATTCCCAGCTTGGTGTGCCCGCAACATACCTACGCGAAAGCCGGAACGTACACGATTAAAATTACCGAAAACGTCATTGGTGGATTTCCCCAGGTCTATTTCAACAGCGGCTACGACGGTGTCAAAGTCATCGACCTTGCCCAATGGGGAAGCAACACATGGATGAGCCTGGATGAGGCATTCATGGGTTGTGTAAATATGACCATCAGCGCCAGCGATGCCGCGACAGCGGGCACAGGAGCGGTGGAAAATTTCTATAGAGCCTGGTGCGATTGCCGTGGACTAACGAGTTTTCCATTGTTGAACACGGCTGCCGGAACGAACTTCGGAGAAGCGTGGTCCGGCTGCTCCGGCTTGACGAGTTTCCCGTTGTTGAACACCGCCGCCGGTACCAGTTTTAGCTTTACTTGGTCCTATTGCTCCGGTTTGACGAGTTTCCCGTTATTGAACATCTCCGCCGTACGACAGCTCCATTACACGTGGTCCTATTGCTCCGGCTTAACAAGCTTCCCATTGCTGAACACCGCCGCCGTAACTGATTTCACCCATACGTGGCGTGACTGTTCAAGCTTAATGAGTTTCCCGTTATTGGACACCGCCGCCGTAACCGATTTCATCGCTGTGTGGTCTGGTTGTTCCAGCTTGACGAGTTTTCCGTTATTGAACACCTCCGCCGGAACGGGTTTCAACGGTGCGTGGTCCGACTGCTCCGGTTTGACGAGCTTCCCGTTATTGAACACCTCCGCCGGAACGGATTTCAGCGTGGCGTGGAGTGGTTGCTCTGGCTTGACGAGCTTTCCGTTATTGAACGTCTACCGCGGAACGGATTTCAGTCGTACGTGGAGTGGTTGCTCCGGCTTGACGAGCTTCCCGTTGTTGAACATCTACTTCGGAACGGATTTCAGCGGTGCGTGGTCCGGCTGCTCTGGCTTGACGAGTTTCCCGTTGTTGAGCACTCCTGTTGGAACGGACTTCAGCCAAGCGTGGTCCGGCTGCTCCGGCTTGACGAGTTTCCCGTTATTGAACACCTCCGCCGGAACGAGTTTCAACGGTGCGTGGGATGGTTGCTCGGGTTTGAAGAGCTTCCCGTTGTTGAGCACTGCTGCTGGAACTGATTTCGACTCAGCGTGGAGCGAATGCTCTGGCTTGACCAGTTTTCCGTGGTTGGACACCTCTGGGGGAAAGAATTTTGACCATGCGTGGTCCGGTTGCCGTGGCTTGACCAGTTTCCCGCTACTTAATTTCAGAAATATGGAGCAAGCTGAAGGCTGTTTCGCTAAGATTACTCTAACCTCGGCTTCGTACGGCGAATTACTGGTGAATATCGCGGCCTTGAATAAGACGGGTGGGGGGGTCACGTTTGATGGCGGTACCAGCAAGACCAGTGATCAAAACGGAATTCAAGCACGAGAAAAACTGATAAAAGAACAGGGCTGGACGATTTTCGATGGTGATCATCTTGAACCCGCGCCGCAAGATGAGGTGCCAGAGGAACTCCAACCGCAGCCGGAAGCGGTCAATGAATTCTGAGCGCCTGGTGTCCCGTCTTCTGTAGAGGCCTTCAGCGGTTCGTTGCAATGCGGGGCCAGTTGGTGGCGAATAGGTTTTTTACCTAAGCCACGGACATGACTATGACCACATCTTCAACGCTGATCCTATCAATGGCCCATGACCAGGTCGAAAGCACCATGGCCACGCTGACCACTGATTTGTCGAGGAATCAACCGCACGGTTTGGCCTGGGCGCTGGGC
>JANMYZ010000725.1:0-10005 GCA_031382605.1 Planctomycetota bacterium
GAGCATTGTTGGTCCAAGCAGTCTCGGCGGGATTGCGCGCGGTGGGATGTTCGGTGATCGACATTGGTTTAGTCCCGACGCCGACCGTGCCGATTATGATTGGCGAGTTGAAAGCGAGTGGCGGCATTCAAATAAGTGCCAGTCATAATCCGGTGGAATGGAATGCGCTGAAACTTTTTGCTCCAAGCGGTCGTAATGTGGATCAGGCGCAGCTTGATGCCGTCCTCGCGGAATATCGCCGTGCGGCGTCGTTCCAACCGTGGAGCAGCATCGGTGGTTATCGCACGCGCGACGATGCGCTACGCGTGCACAAAGATCGCGTGCTGGCCTGCGTCGATGTGGAACTTATTCGCTCAGCGAAATTTAAAGTGCTGATCGATAGTGTGAATGGCGCTGGCAGTGCCATCGCTCCAGATTTATTGGCTGCGTTGGGTTGTGACGTGGTACCGATTTTTACGCGTCCAGATCAAGTATTCCCACGCGATCCAGAACCCACTGCCGCCAACGTCTGCGATACCGGCGCAGTGGTAAAAGCGGTCGGCGCAGCCATCGGATTCGTGCAAGATCCAGACGCTGATCGTCTGGCCATCATTGATGAAAATGGCAGTTATATTGGCGAAGAATATACGTTGGTGCTGTGCGTTGCCGCACGCCTAGCCGCCGAGCAAGCCGCTGGTCGCAAAGATCTGGTGGCGTGTACGAATCTGTCCACTAGTCGCATGCTAGAAGATGTCGCTCAACGTCACGGCGCCCGTGTCGTGCGGACGAAAGTCGGCGAAGCGCACGTCGTCGATGCGATGCAGGCAAACCGCGCTGTGGTCGGTGGCGAAGGAAATGGCGGCGTGATCGATCCTCGGGTGGTGTGGGGGCGCGACAGCCAAATAGGCATGGCGCTGGTGTTGGAATATCTTGCCCGCGCCAAACGGCCACTCAGTCAGGTGATTGCGGATATTCCGTGCTACGCGATGCATAAAGAAAAAGTCGCAATGGATCGCGCGGCGGTGACCGCAGCGATCAGTAAGTTGAATGGCCACGCGGTGACTCAAGGCGCGGAATTCATCACGCTCGATGGTCTCAAGTTAGTCTGGCCCGATCGCTGGGTTCACCTACGTGCGTCGGGCACCGAACCCGTCAGTCGCATTATCGCCGAGGCTCCGACGCAAATCGAAGCGAGTGATCTGGCGGCCCGTGTGCGTGCAGCGGTCGGCGCTCAGGTGGTTGTCGGGCATTGATCGATTGATGTCCGATGTCCGATGTCTTCTTGGATGGCATCGGCTGTGTCGATACGGTTCCATCGTTTTCAACGATGGATGTGTTTAAAGAACCGATGTGACGATGAAGTCGTGACGGCGCATGATCTGGCACAGGAGACCAGCCATGATCACTGCCTTTCCTCCGCCGCCTGCACGGGTCGAACTCTTACGCGTACGCCGGGTCGATCCCACCGGATCACCGGACCCCAGTGGTCAATCTCCGCTACGTGATCTCGGTGATCAAATTTTGTATCAGCCGCTGCGGGTCGATACCATGCAGTTTAGTGAAGAAGCCTTGCGAGTGCTGGCGAGAGATTTGAGCGCCTGATGTCCGACGTCCGATGTCCGATGCCGGGAATAGGAAAAGGCGCAGCGGATGATGGATTAGGCTTTTTCGAACGTTCGACGTCCGGCTTTGGTCAGCGCTGCGACTGCTGGGTTGGAGATACGTCGTTCCACGGTCACGGCATAGAAACTTTCGCGAATGGAATCGGTGCGTCCGATTTCCTCAACGCCGTATTGAGCGATGATGGTGTCGGCGATGGTTGCCGGAGCAGGAAAAACGCCGACGCCCGCTTGACCGAAAACTTTGAGCAGTGCGCTATCCTGGAATTCTCCGGCGATTCGCACGGCGAGACCTTGGTCGACCAGCCAGCGAGATATTTGCTGACGAATCGCGGCGCTTTCATGGGGAAGCAGCAGCGGGACGGTGGCTAGCGAAGCAGGAAAATCGCGCCGAAGCGCAGCTGGTTTGAGGGATTTGGCAGCAAAGAAGGCCACGCCAGTTTGACCGAGTAAATGGCTATACGCGCGAACACCAAGACTTGGCGGCAAGGGTTCATCGCTGAGCACGACATCAAGTCCATGAATGGCGAGTTCGCCAAAAAGCCGCTTTGGCGTGTCTTCGATACAGGAGAGTTGAACGCCACCCGGGATCTCCAGCGCGGGTTTGAGCAGGCGGTAAGCAACTAACTTGGGAACCTGATCGCTAATACCGACCGTTAACCGTTGCTCATGCGCTTCAGGGCCACCATTGATGCTGTGAGCAAGCTCCTGGCCCAGCGCAAAAATACCATCGGCGTGACGGGCAACCGTGTCGCCTAAGGTGGTCAGCTTCAAGTTGCGCCCACTACGTGTGAACAGCGGTCCGCCGAGCAGTTCTTCCAATGCCCGCAGCTGTCCACTGATGGTTGGCTGCGAAACATGCAGACGCGCGCAGGCTCGACTGATGGAGCCTTCGCGCGCTACGATCCAGAAATAGCGCAGATGGTGGTAATTAAGTTGGTCAGGGTCGAGGCGGGGGCGATCCATAGGGTATTCCGATGAGTGAGTATGCGACTGTCGATGCTGAGTCTCAAGCGCACGGATTACACCACTCTACATCATCGAAGGATTCCATGAACGACACCGTGATACTTAGATGATGATCGACCGTTATCTCTCATTTAGGACCCATTATGGACATTAACTGGACCGTATTTGCTTGCTTCAACCTCTTCGTGATCGCGATGCTCGTCATTGATCTGGGCGTATTTCATCGCAGCAGTCACGTAGTCAGCGTTCGCGAGGCATTAAGTTGGAGCGCGGTGTGGATCTCGCTCGCCTTGGTTTTCAATGCGTTGATTTTATTTAGCCCTGGTTGGCTGTTCACCGATGCTCAGGTAGCGCAGGCAGTGGCGCGAGGTGAGTTGGCGGCGGGTGCTGGACTTGCGGAATACGGCCATTTACGTGCGGAGCAGTTTCTTGCCGGCTTCCTGATCGAGAAGTCCTTGGCGGTGGATAATCTTTTTGTTTTCTTGCTGATTTTTTCAGCCTTCGCTGTGCCTGCGGTCTATCAGCATAAATTGTTGTTCTACGGAATTATTGGCGCGCTGATCTTGCGTGCTGGTTTTATCTTTGGCGGGGTGGCGCTGATTCAGACCTTCACCTGGATCATCTATGTCTTTGGGGCGTTCCTGGTGTTTACCGGCATTAAAATGCTGTTCCCGCCAAAGCCGATGGATCCTGCCAATCACTGGTTGATCGTTTTCTCTCGCCGAGTTCTTCCGGTAACTGACGACCTACGCGGTGATCGCTTCTTCGTGAAGGAGAAGGGCAAGTTAATGGTTACGCCGCTGTTTTTAGTCTTGATCTTGATCGAATTCACCGACGTCGTCTTCGCGGTGGACTCCATTCCGGCGATTCTCGCCATAACCGACGACGCGTTTATCGTCTACACCTCGAATGTCTTTGCGATTCTCGGTCTGCGTTCGTTGTACTTTGCTCTTGCTGGAATGATGGATTTGTTCCACTACTTGAAGTACGGCCTGTCGGCCATTTTGATCTTCGTCGGTGGAAAAATGCTGGCGCACGCCATCTCTGTTGAAACCACGATCATGGATGCTGCCGGCAATGCCGTAACGGTGATGGCGCCACTCAAAATTCCGATTCATTGGTCACTGATTATTATCGGTGCGATCCTGGCGCTGACCATCATCGCGTCTTTGGTGCGAGCGTTGCGGCAGCGTCGGCAGGCGGTGACTCCTCCTGCCAACGGGTAGGATAAAAAGCCAGGCAAAGTTCACCCTAAAAAACGCAGTAGAAAATCATCTTACCGCAAGGCCGCCAAGAGCGCAGAGGACTTACAGCAAAAACAAGAGTCACCCGTTTGGTGAAGCCATTGATCACTCAGGTTTTACTTTTGATCTACGTTTTCCTTTGTTTTCCTTGGCGTCTTAGCGGCTTTGCGGTGGAAGTTTGAATTCCTACTGCGGTTTTTAGGTTCACCAATACGTCACCGCACGCCCTTGGCGATTTCTGCTGTCTGGGACTTGCCGCCAAAATGCTCATTGCCACCTTCTGCACCAATAAGGAGGCCTAGCATGAGTGGCGGCGACATGGGTTTAGGTGGTCCGTTGAAGAAAAATTCAGCCAAAGGCCTGGATGGCAAACCGCTCGGCGGGAAACCGCTGGCGGGCAAACCTCTGGGTGATGCGGCTCCAGCTCCAGCGGTCGCTCCAGTCCCATTTCCGGCCCCATCTGCGTCGGCGAAACCATCGGCGCCTTTGTCGTTTGAATTGGATGATGCTCCTGCGCCGCTGAAGAAAGAAAATAAGAGCGAGGCTAAGAGCGAGGCCAAGAAAGCGGCTCCAGCATTTAATCCTTTCGCCGATCAAGCGGTGGCGATGCCCACGGCGGCGACTCCAGCGACGCCTGTTGCTCCTACGGCGAACCTGAAAGAAAAGCCTAGCACTGGTCGCATCGAAAAACCCGCCGTGGCCAAATCCACCAAGCCAGCAATTGATCCGGCAGATGCTGATATTCGTCCTGGTACCGCCAAAGATCTGTGGATGTGTCCGCATTGTGGAGCGAAGAATAAACCTGGGCGTGAAACCTGTCGTGAATGTCGCAAAGATCCTAGCGAACCAGTCGCCATTCCATGGTTCAAAAAACCGCTGGTGATCGGTCCCGTGGTTGGCGGCGTGATCGTGGTGGTCATGTTGCTGACGTGGCTCGCCAGCGCTGATCTGGGACTGCACGCAGCCGGAGTTCCTGACAGCAAGGTTCGCTCTGCGGGAATCACCCATCAAGAAATCGACTTGGGGGAAAGTCGTACGCTTTCGGTGAAAATGTCTGCGGCGGTCAGCGGCCGGGTAATTTCTACGACGGACTATCCCATTGCTCCATGGCTCACGGCGGTGGTTTTGGGCCTGGGCAAAGACGCTAGTAACGATGCGGTGTTCTCGACCTGGACCGCTGAGTTCGATAGCCAAGGATTCGAAGTAAAGGCGCCACGTTACGCCACGCTGTTCTTGATCTTCGATGGCAATAAACCAGCTCTGAAAGCGGGCGATTATCTGAGCGTCGTCGGCACCGCAGGCACCGCCGAGCAAGACAACCGCATTGTCTTGGGCACGGACAATGCCAACTGCTGGACCATCAAGGTCGAAAAAATGGAGCAGCGCTAGCCGGGTGATGTCGCTGGCAGATCAACCTAAAAACCGCGATAGATAGAACCCAGCCCGGCGGAGCCGGAACCCAAGCGGAGACAAAGATCGGAGAAGTCAGTCTAACCACAGAGGGCACAGAGGGCACAGAGGAAAATCAGGCTGCCTTTCTCTGTGCCCTCTGTGGTTTAGCCCTTCCCCTGCTTTCTTTCCTTTCGTACGTGTAGCGATTTCCTCGGATAGCACGGAGAAATTGAACTTTAGTACTACAGAGGACCGAAAAACCAGAGCTGAAAGAGAGTTAGACTCTTTTGAACAATCACCCAAAAGGTATTCTGATATTTCGACGTAACTTCTTGTCTCTTCCTCTGGTGCTCTGGTGCTCTGTGTTCTATCGCTGCGTTTAGGATCAATGCCGGAAGTGTCGCACGCCCGTTAGTACCATCGCGATGCCAGCTTGATCGGCAGCGGCAATCACCGCTGGATCGCCTTTGCTGCCGCCTGGTTGCACTACGGCGGTGACGCCTGCTTTGGCCAAGGTTTCGAGGCCATCGGGGAAGGGAAAGAATGCGTCGCTGGCAGCAACGCCGCCGACGGCGCGTTCTTTCGCCAAGCTGGTGGCGATCCAGGTGCTGTTGACGCGACTCATTTGACCCGCGCCCGCGCCGACCAGCTCGCCGTCTTTGACGATGCAGATGGCATTCGATTTGAGGTGCTTGCACACCAACCAAGCGAATTCGAGATTCTTCATTTCACCAGCACTTGGCGCGCGTTTGGTTGCGACGGTCAGCGTGCTGGGATCCCAGCCCAGGGTGTCGTAATCTTGCAGCAACATTCCGCCCAGCACGTTCTTGGCGTAACGCGCACCAGTCGGGACTGATTGCCAAGCGCCGACGGCAAGCAAGCGCACGTTGGCCTTCCACTTTGGTTTGGTGGTCAAAATGGTCAGCGCTTCTGGAGTGAAAGCGGGTGCAATCACGACTTCGACAAATTGACGTGGTACCATCGCTTCGGCTGCGGCAGCGTCGACAATGCGATTGAGCGCAATAATACCGCCGAAAGCAGCTTGCGGATCGCCGTCATACGCGCGGGCAAAAGCCGTGGCGAGATCGGCTGCGGTCGCGCAGCCACACGGATTGGTGTGCTTGATGATGGCGCAGGCGGGCGTCGCGAATTCATTGACCAAGCACCACGCCGCATCGGCGTCCATCAAATTATTGTAGGACAATTCTTTGCCGTTGAGTTGTTTCAGCTTGCTGACGCCAGCGGCGCCTGGGCTACGAATATCGTAGAGCGCCGCCAGCTGGTGCGGATTTTCGCCGTAACGCAGATCCATGACCTTTTTCAACGGGATGGCGTTTTCTGCCGGGAAGTTTTCTTCCGCTGGGAAACCAGCAATACGCGTCAGTTCATCGGCGATCAGCGCATCGTAACGCGCGGTGGTACGAAACACCGTACGGGCGCAGCGTTCGCGGAAAGCCAGCGTGGTGTCGCCGTGGTTGGCGTCCATTTCGGCGATGCAGCGCGTGTAATCACTTGGTTCAACGATGACGGTTACCGAGGCGTGGTTTTTTGCCGCCGACCGCAGCATCGATGGTCCGCCGATGTCGATCTTCTCAATCTTGTCGGCGGTGGTTGCTCCCGCTTTGTCGGCGGTGGCTTCGAAAGGATAGAGGTTGACGACCACCAGATCGATCAACGCGATGCCGTGCGTGGTCGCTGAGGTCAAATGCTCTGCGACAGCGCGATTCGCCAGCAGGCCGCCGTGAATCATCGGATGCAAAGTTTTGACGCGACCGTCCATCATTTCCGGAAAGCCGGTGTGCTCCGACACTTCGGTGACGGGAATGCCAGCGGTTTTGAGCGCTTGGTAGGTGCCGCCCGTGGACAGCAGATGCACGCCACGTTGGTGTAACGCGCTGGCCAACTCGACCACGCCAGTTTTGTCAAAAACAGAAAGCAGGGCGCGACGAATGGACATGGAACAGACTCCAAAAAAGCGGGGAAATTATGTGCGGCTTACCGCGGGGAGGGCGCAGGCTCTGACGAGTGGTTCGGGCGGCAAGAGGGAGATCGGCGGACCTAAAGTTACTGACATTCATCGCACGAAGCACCTTGCTGATTTTTGTCGTGCACCATTGATAACGAGCGATAGCTATGAGATCCATGACCATAACGAAGACGCCAAAGTCCATGCGGCCACGTGTCTGGCACTTATTGAGGAGGCTCATGCTGATTGCGACGTGCACGGTGTTCGGCAGTTTATTTTTACTCGCCGGTGTGCTGTATCTGGCGCAAGAAAAAATGATTTATCACCCGCGGCCGTATCCGGCGCAGGTGCTGCAGCAGCTACCCGCTGGTTTAGTGCCGCTGGCTGACGCAGCCGGTTCGGTGGTTGGTTTTTATCACGGGCCGCGCACGGGTCGCGTGCCTCAGCGGTTGTGGCTGCTTTTTGGCGGGAACGGAGACCAGGCGTTGCGGTGGGAAAGTTTCGCCGCAGCACGCGCTGCGCCCGATGTGGGCTATCTGATGGTGGAATATCCAGGCTATGGAGCGTGCCTCGGCAAGACCAGTCCGTCCTCTATTTTGGCCGCCAACGAACAAGCCGTCGCGCTGTTGGCAAAACATCTGGGCGTGAGCGTTGAACATATCCATGCCCACGCTTGTGGGCTGGGGCATTCTTTGGGTGCCGCAGCGCTGACGCAGTACGCGGCAATCCATCCCTTGCAGCGACTGATATTGATTTCGCCTTTCACCACCATGAAAGCGATGGCGCAGCGATCGGTGGGCTGGCCGCTTTGCGAATTACTCGTGCATCGTTTTGATAATCAGAAAAACCTCAGTGAAATCGCCGCTCGTGGTTTGCCGCTGACCACGATTCTGCACGGCGATCGCGATGGCTTTATTCCTCCGGAAATGGGCCGTATCTTAGCCCAGGCGCATCCCCAAATTACTTTCATTGCGGTAGAGGGCGCCGATCACAACGACGTCATCGGCTTAGGCGACCCCGCGATTCGTAAAGCGATGGCAGAGTAATCGGATCGCCGTTAGCCAGCGACCGGCGGTTTTGCTGACGCTGACATTTCACGTTGAAACACCACGTCCATCGCCGCTAAGCGATACGCCTCAGCAAGGGTCGGAAAGTTGAAGGTGTTGGCGATGAAGACATCAACATCCATTCCGGCAATCAGCGCCATTTGGCCAATGCCGACCAGCTCTGCGGCACCTTCGCCGACGACTTGAACTCCAAGCAGTTTCTTGCCGCTGGCATCAGTCACCAGTTTGAGCAAGCCGTCTTGAATCGCAGCGATCTGGCCACGAGCGACGTCGCTGAAATGTGCGCGCCCGACTACAGCACCGCCGTGGCGTTCGCGAGCTTGCGCTTCGCTAAGGCCGACGCTGGAGAGTTCGGGAATAGCGTAAATTCCCATGGGAATCATTTCCGGCGATACGCCGGTGGGCAGGCCGAGTGCGTGGCAAACCGCGCGACGGCCTTGATCCATCGATGCTGATGCCAGCGATGGCGGCCCGATGACGTCACCGACGCCGTAGATGTGGTGAATGCTGGTACGCAGATCGGCGTCGACCGCCAAAAGCCCACGATTGGTCGCGGTGAGTCCAGCAGCAGCTAAGTTGAGGTCTTCGATATTGGCTAAACGGCCCAGCGTGCAGAGCAGTTTTTCGCTGCGAATTTCTTGGCCATCAGCAAGCGTGGTGACGACTTCGCCCAGGCCATCCCATTCGACTTTCGTCGTCACGGCTTTGGCTAGGAATCGCGAGCCGGTCGCCGTCAGCGCATCAGTGAAGCAGGTGGTCAGTTCTGGATCAAGAAAGCTCAACGGCCGCTCGCCGCGATCAATCATGGTTACTTTGGTTCCCAGCTCGGCGAATATCGACGCGTATTCACAGGCGATGACTCCGGCGCCAAGCACGGTCAAAGAACTTGGTAAATAGGTCATCGACAGAATCGAATCGCTGTCGAGCAAATGCGTGTGATCAATCGGAACTTCTGGTGGCGTTCGCGGACGTGAACCGGTGGCGACGATGACAAAGCGCGCATGCACCAGTCGAATGTTACGATCAACACCAGCCACGGCCAAAGTGTGTGGATCTTTGAAACTTGCGCGGCCATGCCAACGCGTGACTTCAGCGCGTGCGAGTTGCGCTGCCATCGATGATTGATGGGCGGTGACGACTTGTTCGAGACGCGTCATCAGGCTAGCGACCTGGGTTTCTTCACCCATCGCAACGGGGCAGAGGTTTGCGCTTTTGCGTCGAAAACCAGTCAATGCTAACGCGGTTTCACGCAGCGTTTTTGATGGAATGGTACCGCGCGTCACGCAAGCACCGCCGATCGACGTTTCTCGTTCGATCAGTAAAACGCGTTGTCCATTGCGCGCGGCATGCAGCGCAGCGCCGTGCCCAGCGGGACCACCGCCGATGATGGCGATATCGAAATGATGCGGATCACTGCTCATGCGATCGATCCAATCATACCCAGAACCATGGAACGCTTTTCCAACAGCGCTTCCATTTCGTCTGGATAAAGATTCAGCGGCACCAACATCGGGTGCTCGCGTATCTGCGCCTCGGTCACCGTGCGATCGTCTTCAAGCAATAAGTGTGCAAGATCATCGGCCAAATTGGTCATCATCGCTGTTTGCGCCGCCGTGGTTGAGCGGCTTGGGAAATGGTGATGCAGAATGGTTTCGCCCAGACGCGCTGGCAGGGACCAACCATTGACCAAGGTGGAACCGACTTCCGCGTGGCGCAGCGACATCAATTCTGCGGCCGCCTCCGCTTGAAATGGCAGATTCGCTTCGGCA
>JANMYZ010000006.1:0-10647 GCA_031382605.1 Planctomycetota bacterium
CTCATGGCCGTTGGTGGTTCGCCTGTCGACGTCCGTGATGCATCAACGACCGCGCAACTCTTGGCGTGGTCATTTGCAATCGTTTCACTTTCGTCTTGAACGCGCGACGGTGCGACGAGCGCACATCGTCATCGCTAATAGCGCGGCAATTGCGCAGTCGTGCGCGCCGCTCTATGGACGCATGGCGCAGCGCATTATTCCGCATGCGTTCCCACGTCCCGCTGTCGTGACGCCCCCGCAAGGTTCCGACGTTTTGTTTGTCGGACGACTTGAACATCGCAAAGGCATCGACGTGTTGTTACGCGCATGGCCAGCCGTCCAGCGCGCATTCCCAGGCTGCACCCTGCATGTGGTCGGGCACGATTACCGTCATTTGGCCGAGCATCTGCCTGCGTCCGTCGTTCCACGCGTGGTGTTCCACGGCATGCTCTCTGACGCCGCTTTGCATTCTTTGCGTCAACGCTGCGCCGTCCAAGTCGTTCCGTCGCGCTTCGAAAGTTTTGGTCTGACCGTGGTCGAAGCTTTTGCTGCCGGACACGCGGTCGTGGCCGGCGGCTGTGCTGGCTTATGTGAAACCGTCGGCCCTGCCGGGCTCACGTATCCGATCGAGGATCACCACGCGCTCAGCAGCGCGCTAATGCGCGTGCTGGGTGACGCGACACTACGCGCAACTTTGGTCGCGCTGGGAACGCAACGTCTACGCGAACGCTTCAGCATGGAAACATGGCGCAACGCATCGCTCGAAGCGTATCAAGCCGCGCGCTTACTGGCGCGGCCACCAACGCCGCAGCCGCGCTAAACTACGCTAAATTACAGATGAAAAGTGTAAACCACAGAGATGAGAAGTACTAAACCACAGAGGGCACAGAGGGCACAGAGAAAGGCCTTTTGATTTTCCTCTGTGCCCTCTGTGCCCTCTGTGGTGAGCACTTCTTCATTCGTTGCCTTCACTTTGGTTCCGGCTCGACTGGCAGCGCTAACCCGCGCGGCGAATAATCATCCCGGCGGATGATGCGACATGACGTTCGATCAATAAGCGCAAGCTGGCGTCTTGATTGAATGGCGGCAGATCGACCCACTGATCAAGAAAGCCGTCACCCAGCGCGACATCGATCGGCGCCATGACATGGCCATTTCGCGCTAAGCGCTCAGACACTTCAACAAAATCGCGGCGACGGAGCAACACCGTTGCGCCGCTGGTGATGGTGTGTTCATCGCTACCGCAATTGAACTCGGTGGTGTGCACGGCGATGCCACCTGGGCGTAAACACGCCATCGCGCGTTCGACGAAAGCTAGGGTTTTTTCAAGCGTGCCGATGTGTTCCATCGAACAGGCTGACCATAGAAAATCATAGTCCTGCACATCGGTAGGAACGTGATTCATGTCCACTTCTTTGAACGACACCAAGCGTTTGAGTTCAGCGTCTGCGATAATTTTCGGATGACTCAGCGCAGCCAAGCCATCCGCGTGCAATCCATAGCCGACCCAACCACTGCTTTGGCCTTGAGACAAAGATTGATCCGTGGCCGTCACGTGGATTCCGCGCGCAGCAAACAACGCGGGCAGCACTTCGCGACCAACGCCAAATCCCAGCGCCCGCGCACCGGGCTTTAAAACTCCGGCGCGTTCGAGTGCTGCCAAAATGTAGACAAATTCCCACTGTTTGCGCTGAAAGACCGGAGCCTCTTTCAGTTCCGCGCACCAACGATGATATTCCGGCAAGCGAAAATGATCTTCACGGCAGATCAACGACGTGGTGCCAAACGACGGATCTTCTGCTGCCGTTGGCGTTGGACGACCACACCACCGTCGGGCGAGTAGCGCTTGATTCGCCTGCAAATGATCGGCGCGCCACGACAGCCGCTGCCACCAGCGAAGTTGTTTGACGATCGGCAAGCGCCGAACGAACGCGATGAGACGTGGGTGCATAGCCGCTTTGTGGGGCCAATCCGCGCGGTATCAACCGCATCATGCTTCACGCATCGTGCCACCAGATTTTCAACCGAGGAAATCCATGGGAGAACCATTTTACCGCTAAGCCGCCAAGAACGCCAAGGACCTACAGCAAAAAGAAGATTCACCCGTTTGGTGAAGCCATTGATCACCCATATTTTGAGTCTAATCCTTGATCTCCTTTGCGTCTTCGCGACTTTGCGGTGGAAGTTTGAATTCTTACCGTGTTTTTAGGCTCAGCTAAACGTGACCCCCCTCACCATCGACCTGTTGGTTCCGACCAAGAATCGCCATGCTTGCTTGGAGCGCAGCTTGCCCTCATGGCGCAAAGCGGCGGCGGCCGTTGGTGCAGGAATCATCCTTTGTGACCAATCGCCACAGGCCTTCGCCGCGTCTGGAATTCACGTATTCCATCGACCAGAGCTGTCGGGACTGCCAGCCGCGCGCAATGTCCTTTTGCATGCCAGTCGCGCCGACGTGGTGATTTTCTTGGATGACGATTGCGAAATTGCGCCTGACTTAGTTCGCGTGGTCCAACGATTGGCGGCCCAAGAACCACACCTGTTGGCCTGGGGGCCAGTGGTTGAACAACGCAGTCGCTGGACTCGTCGCCTTCACCGCTTGGCCCACCTGGGCGCCTTCCACGATCCCAGACGGCTGGTCGATGGTCCCGGTGACCACGTCACCTCCGCCTTGTTTGGTTGCTGCTTCGCGGTTCGTCGCTTGGCTGCGTTGCGCGTTGGTTTCGACGCTCGGCGTGCGGGCTACGCGCTTGGTGAAGACCTCGATTTTTTCCGTCGTTTAGCCATTGCGAACCCAGGACAAACCATCGCTCGCTTTGTCCGCTATTTATATGCCCATCATCGAAAAGACGGTGCCGACCGCACCGATCCTTATCGACGCGGATTCGCCAAAGGCGCTTTTTTGTATTGGTTGGCCCGTCGATACGGTCGAGAAAATCCCGCCACCGTCCTGCACTTTGCCGTGGCGTTGTTAGCGGCGGCCTCTGGCCAAGGACATGAGCCCGCCGATTGGCGCGGGGTACTTGCGGGAATCACGGAACGGTCAGCGGGAATAAGGCTCAAGCGAAAAACTCCGTGAAGCAGCCGGGGCGAAGCGTACCTCGGCTGGTTTCCTGCCTTGAAAACAATGGATACGGAGCGTATGGTCCGCTCCCACCGCTGCGCGAGCGCTGATGAAATCGACCTTTGCTGGTCCTTTCTCCATCACCTCGCCTTCTCACCTCGCCAATCGCCACTTTCGGCCACAGGAATTGCATACGGCGCCTTATGTTTGCTCCCATGCCAAACCCTGACCGCCTTAGCCGTTACATGCGTAAGCCGTTTGAGCTAGCGCCAGCGGAAGTACCAATTCGGGCTATCTTTACGGGTCTTCATTTAGGACATTGCCCACATTACGAGGTCATCATCAAATCACCGGAGAGCGCATGAGCAGCTTGACTTTGGACTTCACCAATTGCCTCTCCGAGGCCATCGGTGCGACCCATGGCCTGATCAAAGCCGAGGTCGACACACTGGCCACCAAATTTCCCAAACACCATGAAAACGTTGATGAGTTGCGTTCGACCGGTGAATGCTCGTTCTTCGATCTGCCTTACCAAGACCTCGGCGAACTCAACGTTTTACTGAAGAAACATCAGGGGAAATGGGACAATTTAGTCGTCGTTGCCACCGGCGGCAGCTCCATCGGACCACGCAGTTTGTTGACGGCCCTTGGTCACACGGCGCATAATTATCTTGAGCCGAAGGAACGCAAAAACGCTCCACGAGTATTCTTCATCAACAATCCCGATCCTAAGGCGCTGACCGAGCTGGTCGATTCCTTGGACCTGAAGAAAACACTTTTTCAAGTCACCAGCAAATCTGGCAACTCGGTCGAAACGCTGGCCATCTGGTTGTGGTTGGCCGAACAGTTGAAGAAAAAAGGCGGTAAAAACGCACTGACGAACCAAGTGGTGTTCACCACCGACCGCGACAAAAGCCCACTGATGGAAATCGCTCGGCAAGAAAAGATCGACACCTTGCCCGTGCCCACCAACCTTCCTGGCCGCTTTGGTGTGTTGGGGAATACGGGACTTTTCACGGCCGGAATGTGCGGTTTTAACGTTGCTGCGTTGCTCGCTGGCGCTGGCGACATGGACCAGCGCTGTCGCCATGGCGACGCTTTCCGCAACCCTGCGTACATGCATGCGCTGATCCATTATTTGCTGACGCGCAAACGCCGTAAAACCATTCATGTGCTGTTTTCATTCGCCAATCGCCTGCACGGCGTTGGCGAGTGGTATTCGCATCTGTGCTCCGTTTCGCAGGGCAAAATGCTTAACCGCAAAGGCAAAGCCGTCCACGTTGGCCCCAGCCCGATGGCAAGTCTGGGCACCTTCGACCAACACGGTCAGATGCAGCTCTATTGCGAAGGTCCGTTCGACAAAGTGGTGACCTTCATCACGGTCAAGGATCACGGCGCCAAAATCATCGCACCGGCGACGTATCCAAAAATCGAAGCCTTGCAGCATCTGCAAAACGCCGATTTCAGCACCATCATGGAATACGGTTTTAGGGGTACTGAACAGCACATCACCGCCGCTGGTCGTCCCAACATGAACCTCCAACTGGATGTCATCGACGAAGCCAACATCGGCGGACTGTATTACTTATTGCAACTGTCGACGACCATGAGCGCGGAACTCTACGGTATTGACCCCTTCGACCAGCCGGGCGTGGAGCATTGCAAACATGCGACCTTCGCCCAATTCGGCCGCGCTGGTTTCGAAGACTTGGCAAAACGGATCAAAGAATATTGCGCCAAACCGCGCCGAAGCTGCTAACTTTTTTGCGCACGAAATAAAACCTCGCCCAAGGTGCAAGGTGCCAGCCACTGGTCACCTACCGTCCGTGGTTGGCCAAGCATACTTGGCTCGCTGAGCGCTCGCGCCCACTTGCGCCCTCTGCGAGCTGCGCCCATAGTCTGACCGACGATCACCGAGATAAACCGAGTTTAAAGGGTTCCACGCCATGAGTCTCATCGAATTGATCCAAGACTATCGTTGGTTGGTATTGCTTATCAGTGTGCCGCTGTTGGGAATTTATGGACGAGTATTGGTCAAGGCCGCCCTTGGCGCCGGTGCCCCGCCCGCACGGCCAGTCACCGCGCCGATCCGCCGCCTATCACCGAAACCAGGGTCAGCCGCCGGCACCAAGCCAGGGTCGCTGCCAACGCCGCCCGAAGGTCGCCAAGAAGTTCTGCCCAACGCGATTGACTCTGGAATTCGCGCGGGAATCAGCGGTCACCAAAAAGCTGGCGCAGCCAAAACCGTTAAGCTGCCAGCCGCTCCGACCAAACCAACCGATTCGCCTGCGAGCGGTAAAAAACCAGCCACTGATTTGCCTAGCGACAGCGAAGCCGACGCCATGGATGGCCTATTCGGCAAACGCGATGAACCGTCCGAGCCGTCAGAATCTCCGTCGGTCGCTTTGCGGCGCAAAGCCAGCCGCATGGAAGAACTCGGATTCCATCACGGTATTGCCACCGACATCTTGCCTGCTGACAAACCGAAGCCCGCCGACGCCGCAAAAAACGATCCATCGAGCACCCTACCAGGATCAGCGCCCATTCTTCCAGACGGTGCGCCGCGCAGCTCAACGGCAGAGCTAACGTCAATCCTTGAACGCATCGACAAATTTTTGGCTGAAGACACGCCAAGCAAACCATCAGCCACATTGCCGATTCAGACCGCCACCACTGCGATCACGAAAACCGTGAACCTTGAAGATGTGCCAGCAGCAACTCCGGTGACTGCTGTTGCCGAACAAGCGGTCAAACCAACCGAAGCAATGGCCAAGCCTGCCGAAGCCAAGCCCGATCCGAACAAAAAGACCCAGCCCATGTGGGCCCGTCCAGATGCGATGGACGAAGACGTGGAAGCGCCAAAAAAGAACGACTCGCCCGATGCCGGTAAGGGTGATCAGCAGCGGTTGTTCTGAAACAAATCCTGCTGATTCGGCGGTCTTTTACGGACAACAGTCTGACTGACCTCGTATCTCGTGTATTGATCATTCCGGTGTTGACAGATACGTCTTATACGGTTGCTTGATCAAAGAGTCATTAGCGTTTCATACGTTGAATTGCTAACCCAAATAACAAAAATGAAACCATGAAAATAACTAAGTTTAATAAACTATTCGCTAAAACTTGTGACGATATTTATGCATTGGTCGGTGAAAAAGCGAACTACGACAAGTCGGATTCTGATATAATGCTAAATGGAGCCACGGAAATAATATCACGTAATTTTAAAATTGATGGAAATCGAATTGGCGCATTTGAAAATAAGATAGGCAGAATAACCCAAGAATACGCAATTGGTTTCTCGAAAACAATGGGTTTTGAAGGCGCCATATTGTCATTGACCTTTGGAATTTTAGAAGGAACTGGGGAAATTGGCATTAAAGGTGGCCTAAAGATTCTTGCTGAGTCAGTAAATGGCTCTGGCATCACCATGTCCAAGAAAACATAATAACTGCCCAATAATGCAATGCGACGGAGACTGTCTCGATTGACTTATTACTACGGTGCCAGCCCGTAATTTTAATCGTTACGGTCCCGGTGATCTTGGTGCATTAAAAGCTCAACCCATACGACAACGTAAAAGCACTCCCCTCTTTCGAGAATCCAAAGTCCGCCCGAAAAAGTGCGGTGCGTTCGAAGAGGGTGCGGAAACCGAAGCCGTAGCTGTCATGAATGCGACCCTTCATGACGTCAGACAGCTGACCGGCGACGGAGCCAGCTTCATAAAATAACGCTACGCCGAAGCGTTCGAAGCGTATCGAATCGGTGATTGCTGCACCGCGAGGAATTACCCAGGTTCGCCACTCGGCGACTGCGTGCCAGGCGGCGCGATCGGTGAAGCGATTGCCGATGTATCCACGCAGGGTGTCGGAGCCGCCAAGACTGGGCAGCGCCCAGAAGGGTAAGTCACCGGAAGCCGCCCAGGCGCGGGCGCCCAGGGCAAACGTGTCGGTCGGGGGATTTTCTTCTTGTCCAACGCCACCGGAATGAAAAAGCCCAGGGACGGGTACGGTCCAGGATGCCGTGCTGCTCCAAATAGCGCCGATCAGATTATTTGGCTGATTGACTCCACGTTGGATGGGCGCGACATCGACGGCGGCTTCTACCATCCAGCCACGATATGGATTTTCTTGTGAATCGCGCAGATCGTAGCGAACCGCGCCATGCACCCAAACACTGCCGTAGCTATCGGCGGCGGCCATTAAGTCGGGATAGGTTTCGTCCGTACTGGGCCGATTGCTGACCTGACCACGGTACAGATTGCGGTGTTCAATGCGTCCGCCGAATTGCACCACCCAATTATCACCAGCTTCGGGAACGCTGCGTTGCAAGAGCAGTTGTGCATACGTCACTTCATCGGTGTAGCTGGTTTCATCCTGCTTTTCAGAGGCTGATCCCAAACCGTAAAAACGCCGCGTGAGTGAGCGATCGTAACCCATGCCGCCGCGCAAGTGACTGCGTTCTTCGGTAAGCACGCCGCCGCCCGGTTGATCACGACGGTGAAGCCAGCGTTGCCACACCAGCGAATAGCGTTCTTGACCTTCGGTCGTCGTGGACAGAAACAGGCCGCCAAATTCTTGGCGGCGTTGCTGACGAAAATCAATGTCGGTGATCGCTACGCCGCCGCCCAAGCCAACGTCTTCTTCAAAATAGAGAATCGGCGAAACGAAACTGGTAACCCACAAGCGTTCTAACATTGAGCCGGGCTTTATCCGCGCTTCTGGCACATAACGCCAGCGCTCTGGATGTTCGAGATCCGCTGGCAAAGCGACCTTGGGAATTCGTCCATCGCGATCCATGCCGCGAAAAGGATCGAAGGGAACTTCATGTTCATGTTGAACCGGATCCGCCATCGGGTCCGCTGCCCACAACGACGACATCACAAATATGGGCAAGAGAGCAATGGCGCGAACGACGGTGCGTGAAGATTTATCCACGGCCAGGCATCGGCACGCGACGATCATCTTCCATCCGCCACGGTGGGCTGACGATGGCGGCGAATTCTAAAACTTGCGTGCCACGATTTTCTATCCACTGCGCGTGACCTGGTGGAATCACGATCGCATCGCCTGGGCCGACGTCGCGGTGCTCTTGGCCAATGTGCATAATGCCAGTGCCACGAATGATGTAGTACACCTCGGTTTGACGCAGCGCATGCGGGTGAGTCGATTGCCCAGGGTCAACCCAAGCAATCGCCAGGGAATACGTGATCAGCGCCGGATCATGATCGGGATGCAGCAACTCGCGCAGCCGACAGCCATCATTGGCAATAATTTCTTTGGTCGTGGCGAGTGATTTAACCTGCATGGGTGCTCACGAAGTACGGTTGCGTTTACGTTTGTCTGGTACCGGGCGGGTGTAGGCCTGAGTGCCGCTGCCGCCTTCATCATCTTCGTCACGGACCACCGGATAGGTTGGACCGACGTAAAGATCTTCTTCGGTGGTCGCGAGCTCAACACCAATCGGCGGCACTGGCCGATAGGTGTCCTTCGAGTCGTACGATGAACTCAGACCTGCACCGGTTACTGCGGGCAATTGCGTCGCCAAGGTTTCTACCACCGGCGGCGACTGACGAGCAGTACGCTCATCATTGCGCCGTTGATTGAGGCGATGGACATTGAGATTCACCTGCACCACCGTTTGTTCCGGCATCAGCTCCGCAAAACGACGGCGCAAAAGGCGCTGACAAAAGCGATTGCGCTCAGTCACGTTGGCAACTTCCCACAAGGTCACCACCGCCTCGATAATAATCGAGCGCTTCACACGATCTTCGAACACGCGCACGGTGGCCTTCTTCACGTCTGGCTCACCTTCAATGGCGCGCGTCAGCGCTTCTTCGACGGCGATTAAGTTGACGGATATCTTGCCGGTTTCCGTGGTGTAGCTGATTTCGCGCGAGCGGCGCCACACCTGATACCAGCGCACCACTGCGGCAAACGGGCAGAACACGAAAAGTCCCGCGACCAACAAACCGACCATCTGACCGTTGGTGGTTTTTAGATAATCGAGCAGAATGGCGCCAAAAACCGGCTCCCAATAAGCCACCAACGCCAAGCTCCCACTCAGGAAAGCCAACAGATACAGGAAAAAATTCAGCGCAACTCGCATGTTTCGACTATGGAACGACGACGCTTAGGCGCAACCCAGAGCGCCACCGCCTCGCACGATGTGACTCTGCGCTTCAGCCCGACGCTTCCGCTGAGCACAGCGCCGGGCGACGATGGTCACGAACAGCACGCCTTGCGCGCTTCCTCTACGACCCACCATGCCGACCCATGAACACTCAACGTCACGACCAGCGCTACCAATCGCGAGGCGTCTCTGCCGGAAAACAAGAAGTCCACGACGCCATTTCTCGGCATGATGCGGGGCTTTTTCCTGGGGCCTTTTGCAAGATTGTGCCTGACGACCTGACCGGCGATGCCGACACCTGCTTGATCATGCACGCCGATGGTGCGGGGACCAAAGCGTCGCTCGCGTATTTGGCGTCCCGTGAAAATTTCGGCACGCCAACGTTGGCACTGACCTGGGCGGGCATCGCGCAAGACAGCCTGGTGATGAATCTGGATGACATTGCTTGCGTTGGATCACTTGGACCGTTCCTGATTTCCAACACCATTGGCCGAAACGCCAAATTGATTCCGGGCGAAGTTATCGCTGCGATCGTCAACGGTTATCAATCGGTGTGCGATCAACTGGCGCAATTCAATATCCCCTGCCGCATGACTGGTGGTGAAACCGCTGATGTCGGCGATTTGGTGCGCACCATTATCGTCGACAGCACCGTCGTCGCGCGTCTGCGCCGCGACCGCGTCATCGACGCGGGACGCATGGCTCCAGGCGACGTCATCGTCGGTTTCAGTTCAACCGGCCAAGCGGTGTGGGAAACCAAGCCCAATTCTGGCATCGGTTCCAACGGTTTGACGAGCGCACGACATGACCTGCTGGGCAGCGATTATCGCGATAAATATCCAGAAACCTACGCGCCGCAGATCAACAAAGAATTGGTTTACTGCGGCCCGCATAAACTTACCGATATCCTTCCTGGCGACACCATGACCGTTGGTCAAGCGCTGCTGTCACCAACGCGCACGTATTTACCTCTTATTAAGCGCCTGTTGGAAACCGTCCCGCGCACCGATCTGCACGGACTGATCCACTGTTCCGGCGGCGGACAAAGCAAGATCGTCAAGTTCGGTGGGCTTGGCCGTAAAAACGGCAATCGCTATGTGAAAGATAATTGTTTCCCCGTACCACCGCTGTTCTCCGCCATTCAAAAAGCCACCGGCATGGGCTG
Organism: Planctomycetota bacterium; assembly: GCA_031382605.1. Lineage (GTDB taxonomy): Bacteria > Planctomycetota > UBA11346 > UBA11346 > UBA11346 > BOG-1363. The sequence continues at coordinate 10,338 of JANMYZ010000006.1, forward strand.
GGCTGAGATGTATTCGGTCTACAACATGGGTCACCGTTTAGAGGCGATCATCCCCTCGCACGCCGTTGATTCATGCTTAGCTGCCGCCCGCGATTGCCGCATCGAAGCGCAAGTCGTTGGCCGCGTCGAAAGCCGCGATGACCCCGGCAACGAAGTCGTGGTGAAATCTCCGTTTGGGACTTTTCAGTACCGCTGAGTTTTTTTGTGGCTCTGCCGCGTGCCGGACAGCCAAAGGGGTAAACAACGAACAGGAGGCGCGGAGACGCGGAGATCGGAGGAGGGAAAGATGCTTGCCCGAAATTTTCTTCCT
>JANMYZ010000091.1:0-2423 GCA_031382605.1 Planctomycetota bacterium
TCTACGACGCATCGAACTCGCCGTGCTGATGCATGCCGGACGAGCCGAAGACACCCGCCAAGCCGTATTAGCGCTGTTGGCGAAAGAACCCACCGACGCCGAACTGTGGCGCCATTTGGCGTGGGCTGCGCAAGAAACGAAACGTGATGACGAAGCGCTCGCTGCACTGGAAGCAGCGATGATGCTTAAACCCAACGACCGTTCGCTGCGTCGTTCACTGGCAGAATCGCAACTCACGCGCGGCATGCCGCAAGCTGCCTTCGCCACGGTAAAAGTATTGGTCGGTCAGCCACCATTGACTGAGGTTCTGAGCGACGAAGCGCTGATGATTACCGCGAGTCGCGCTGCCGCTGAAGCTGGCGAACTTCAGCAGGGACGCGCGTGGCTCGCCGCCATTCCAGAAACCAAACGCACGCGTCCGCTACGCTTACAAGCGGCGCGACTCGCCATCCAAGCTGGCGACTCAAAGGCTGCCGCCACCGCGCTTGATGCGCTGATCGCGCTGGGCGAACAAGACGCCACCGTGCTGACCTGGGCTGGCTCGCTCGCCGAACAGCGCGACGATCTGGCGCAGGCGGAAACGTTGTATGTGAAAGCGAGCAGCGGGGAAAACGCGGCGGCTTCTGCTGCTGCCTCTGCTGCCTCCTTGCGACTCGTCGCGCTGTACATCAAACAAAAACGCCTCGACGACGCGCGCGTCATCTTAGCCAGCTACCTGGTTAAACGGCCAGATGATCAGCAAGCAAAAGCATTACAGGCGCAATTAGATCGACCCAGCAAGTCGCGCTGAATTTCCGTGAACACCAACGAAACCTTAGCGACTCCACCTGGTCCAGCGCCAAACGCCGATGGTCCCGCCGTCATTCGACGAATCGGTTGGCTGCATTTTTTCAATGATTTAACCCTCGATTTTCTCACGCCATTATTACCCGCCGGAGTCGGCCCAGCGTGGCTCGGTGTGATGGAAGGCATTGCCGACGGCGTTGGCCAGGTGCTAAAACTCTTCACCGGTCGAGCCAGCGACCGCAGCGGAAAACGTGCATCGTGGGTCGCGTTGGGCTACCAAGCCAACGCCATCGCGCGGCCATTAGCAGGCATCGGAATGTTGCTGGCCTTGCCATGGTGGATTGTCGCCTGTCGCGTCGCCGACCGCGTCGGTAAAGGTCTGCGTGGATCGGCCACCGATGCGTTAGTCGCGGATTGGATCGACGATCAGCATCGCGGTCGGGTGTTCTCGCGCATGCGCATGATGGACCATCTGGGCGCGACCATTGGTGGTCTGGCAGCTGCACTAGTGGCTTGGAGTTTGCCGCCCGAACAACTCGGTTGGGCGGTTTGTTCATTGGTGACGATTGCGCTGTTGGTGGTGTGGCTCAGTCGCGGATTACGCGACGTGCCACCAACTCCGTCTGTGACTTCTCGTCCTTCCGTCACCGGCTGGTGGCCACAGCGCGGACCGGTGCGCGCAGCACTGTTGGCGATCGGCATCGCCGGATTAGCCAGTCGTTTAAGTCCGCTCTTAGTGTTGGTCTTAGTCGCAGGAATTCCCTCAACCGATCACATCGGCGCGTGGCCGTTGTGGCAAGTATGTCTTGGTTGGGCCGCCTTCGGTTTGGTACAAACCGCCGCCGCCGCCGTCGCTGGCCATTTCACCGATCGCCTGGGGGCGATCACGATGTTGCGCTGCGGTTGGGTATTACTTGCCGTGGTCTGCGTCGGACTTGGCCTCAGCGGCGGCGCGTGGTTAATCGTCGCCGGCCTCGCCTTCGGAATGGTCACCGGGGTCATCGAAGGCGTTGAGAAAGCCTGGATTTCAATGCTTATTCCCAAACATCAACGCGGTGTTTCCTTCGGCGGATTAGCCCTCGTCAGTGCGGGAGCAGGTTTGCTCGGCAACGGCGCCTGTGGTTTGTGGCTCGCTCACTTCGGCACCACGGTATTTTTTATGCTCGCTGCCAGCGCCATCATCGGTGCGGGCCTGACGTGGATGGTCCGACCAATGCCTGTGAGCTCGGCTTCCTAAATCGGGACTTCGCGATTTCAAATAGCGAATGAACCGACGCGAACCCCTACACCTGCGATTCTTCCGTGGCACGGGCAGCTTGCCCGTGGTTGGACTCTGCTCATTACCCATAACGTTGGGCGGGCGTCGGAGGGGCGTCGGAGGCGCGTCGGAGGCGCGTCGGAGGCGCGAAGCAACGCCGTTTCTTTTGCCCTCCGACACTCTCAAACGCTTTTGAGTTGGTCGATCACGAGCCCCAACGGGGCGACCCAATACAGCCCAGGGCAACGCCCTGGGAAACGTGGGCCGATGGATGATGGAGCCCTGAAAGGGCGGCCGAACGACCGTCGATTCGGTCGCCCTTTCAGGGCTTTAACGACAAATGCACGTCAACCCAGGGCGTTGCCCTGGGCTGTATTAG
>JANMYZ010000306.1:0-1745 GCA_031382605.1 Planctomycetota bacterium
ATGTAAATCTCAGTTCAGGTGACTGTACGGGATAAAACCACGACGACCGATGTGTTCTTTACTTTGCGACGATCATTACTGATCTTGACGTAAAACGAACTCCACCGACCGGGGACCGCCTGCAGCTAACAGGCGGTCCCATTTTTCATGGCCCTGGGATTTTAACCCCAGAGAGAAAAAAGGCATTGCTTAAAAGGGGGAAGGCAAAATCAACTTACAAGCCGCCAAGAGCAAAAAGGATTTACAGCAAAATAAAAGTCATTCGTTTGGTGAAGCCATTGATCACCAAGTTTTCGAGTCTAATCCTCGAATTTCTTTGCGCCTTTGCGCCTTTGCGGTGGAAGTTTGAAGTCCTACTGCCGCGTTTAGCTTCAGTCGAGAAACAGCCCTAAAAAAAGCTGTGTTCTCTCTAAAAATGGGCGGGTTCGCCTAAGCGTTGAGGGCGCGTGCCGATGACGTGGGCAGTGAGCCAGCCGTCGGGCATGCGTGCTTCGATGGTGTCGCCGATGGCGACTTGATCGGTGCGCCGGACGAGTGCGCCAGCCGAGGTACGAACCACGCTGTAACCACGGGAAATGACGGCGAGTGGTGACAATGCGTCGAGACGTCCGGCGGCGGCGGCGAGGCGTTCTTGCGCTTGTGCGTGGTGTTGATCGATCGCGCGATCTAAATGATGAACGTGTTGGATCAATGATTCGTGTGCGCTGTCGATCCGGCGTTGTGGACTGGCGTGCGCCAATCGCACGCTCAATAAATTCAAGTCGACCACACGCTCAGCCATTAACGCTGTCGCACTATGATCCAATTGTTCGCTCAATTCGTCGAGTCGTTGCTGACGCATCGCCACTTGATGTGCGGGCGTCGCCAGTGCCCGATGATTGGCGAAAGAGCGCACGCGCTCGCTGGCTTCATCCAACAGCTGATCCATCGCACGATCCAGTTGCAGACGATATTCCGACAGCGCAGCGTCGAGTTCCGCCTGTACGGGAACGACCAACTCACCAGCCGCAGTCGGTGTTTTCGCACGGATATCGGCGACGAAATCTGCCAACGTGGTATCGGTTTCATGACCGACGGCGCTGACCACCGGCTTGCTGCACGCGGCAATAGCGCGCACCACGGCTTCCTCATTGAAAGCCCACAGATCTTCAATGCTGCCGCCGCCGCGACCAACAATGATGACATCGACTTCTGGATGGGCATCGAGTCGACGCAGCGCCGCAACGATGGTCGCCACCGCCTGATTTCCTTGGACCAAACACGGCGCGACCACAATCGGCATGGCGGGAAAACGCGCGCGTAACGAGTGCAGCATGTCGGCCAAAGCGGCACTACCGGACGCGGTCGCGAGACCAACCGCACGCGGCAACAACGGCAATGGCCGCTTCCGCTCGTCGTCGAATAAACCTTCATCGGTCAGCTTCGCTTTAAGCGCCGCAAAACGCGCGGCCAGATCGCCAATGCCAAGCGGATTGATGCGCGTCGCGGTGAATTGGTACTGCCCACGTGGACCATAAACCGACAGCGTGCCACGGACCACGACCTGTTCGCCTTCGCGCGGCAAAGCGGCCTGTCGCACCACCGACGAACGCCACATCACCACACTGATGATCGCCTCTTCGTCTTTGAGCGTCGCGTACAAATGACCGCTGGGCGCAACCTTCACCTGCGATAATTCACCCTGCACCAACAGCGGACCAAAATCTTCCAAGGTCAACGCAATGCGCTTGGTCAACGCGGCTACC
>JANMYZ010000372.1:0-3000 GCA_031382605.1 Planctomycetota bacterium
GAGCCGCAAAACATGGGCGCGTGGACTTTTATCGCACCGGCTCTGCGTCATTTGCTCAAAAAAGATATTCCCTACGCAGGTCGCGAAGCTGCTGCCAGTCCGGCACCTGGTTCCACCGCGTTGTTCCAGTTAGAACAAGAACAGCTCATCGCCGCCGCGCTTGGCATCGAAGTACGCAAGCCAACAAAAGGCCACCACTAAATTGGTGGTCGCCATCTTTTTCTTACCCGTCTTACCCGTCTTACCCGTCTTACCCGAAACGAGTACCACATGCCTTATGACGTAAAAATCCCCGCCGTCGGCGAATCGATTGCTGAAGGAACTTTATCCCGCTGGTTGGTCGCCGATGGCGCGATCGTCAGCGACAGCACACCGCTGTTTGAATTGGAAACCGACAAAATCACCACCGAAGTGCCGGCTGGCGCCGCTGGCAAAGTCACCTTTAAAGTTAAAGAAGGCACGGTGCTGCCGATCGGTGCATTGGTCGCCGCCATTGATACCAATGCTCTCGGCACGCCAGGAAATGCTCCGGCATCAACCGCCCCGCCAGCCGCCGCGCCAAAATCAGCGGCACCAGTGCCCGCTGTCGCGCCAGCCGGTCAACCATTGAGTCCGGCGGTGAAACAACTCGTCGCTGACACTAAAATCGATCCGTCAAAAATCGCCGGCACCGGCAAAGACGGTCGCGTTACCAAAGGCGATGTGCTGCAAAGTATTTCTGCGCCAGCCCCTGCTGCGGCACCCGCCAGCACTCCCGCGCCGACCGCAGCGCCAGCGACTTTCGTTGGCGGCACTAGTCGCAAGCGCATGAGCACGTTGCGTCAGCGCATCGCTCAACGTTTAGTCCAAGCGCAACACACCGCCGCGATTTTGACGACCTTCAATGAGATCGACATGGGCGCGTGCATGGATCTGCGCAAAAAGTTCAAGGAAGAGTTCGAGAAGAAGAACAGCATCGGCCTCGGCTTCATGTCGTTCTTCACCATCGCCGCAGTGAAAGCGCTGCAAAAATATCCGCTGATTAATAGTCAAATTGACGGCACCGACATCATCGGTTTTGACGGCGTGCACATGGGCGTCGCGGTTGGCACCGAAAAAGGTTTAGTCGTCCCAGTGCTGCGCAACGCTGAGCGGATGGGTTTCGCCGACATCGAAAAAGCGATCAAGAACGCCGCGCTCAAAGCGCGCGACGGCAAACTGACGATGGACGACATGCAGGGCGGCACCTTCACCATCACCAACGGTGGCGTGTATGGCAGCTTGATGTCGACGCCGATCATCAACCCACCGCAATCCGGCATTCTTGGTTTGCACGCGATCAAAGAACGCCCGATGGCGGTGAATGGCCAAGTGGTCATTCGCCCGATGATGTACGTCGCACTGAGCTACGATCACCGCATCGTCGACGGCGCGGAAGCTGTCGGCTTTTTGGTGCGCATCAAAGAACTCATTGAGGCGCCAGAGAAACTGCTGCTCGGACTGTAATCTCTAACTACGAGCTCGAAACTAGCTGCTAGCTACCAGCTACGAGCTACGAGTTAAATCAGTTCGAGACTCGTAGCTCGTAGCTCGTAGCTCGTAGCTCCAAATAAAAAGGAACCCCATGCCCACGTCCACTTTCGACCTCATCATCATCGGCGCCGGTCCTGGCGGATACGTTTGTGCGATTCGAGCGGCGCAGCTCGGTATGAAAGTTGCCATCGTCGAAAAGCGCACGGCTGGACCAAAAGTTCGTCTTGGCGGTACGTGTCTGAACGTCGGCTGTATTCCGTCGAAAGCCTTGCTCGATTCGTCGGAACGTTTCGCCGACGCGGGCAAGAACTTTGCTGAGCACGGCATCGTGGTGAACAAACCAACCATCGACGTCAGCGCGATGATGAAGCGCAAAGATAAAGTCGTGGGCGGCTTGGTCGACGGGATCAGTTTCTTGATGAAGAAAAATAAAGTCGACGTGCTGATCGGCACTGGCGTGCTGAAAGCAGCCGGACAAGTGAGCGTTACTGGCGCCGATGGCGTGGTGACGGAACACACGGCGAAAAGCGTTGTGCTTGCCACGGGTTCCGTGCCGATCGATCTGCCGTTCCTCAAACAAGACGGTGTCACCGTGGTCAACAGCGATCAGGGAATCGCCTTTGAGAAAGTGCCTGAACATTTGCTGGTCGTCGGCGGTGGCGTTATCGGCCTTGAGCTTGGTTCGGTCTGGGCGCGCCTGGGTGCGAAAGTTACCGTGGTCGAATTCTTGCCGCAGATTTGCCCGTTCCTGGACAGCGATGTGGCGAAAGAGCTGCAAAAATCGTTGACCAAACAAGGCCTGATTTTCAGCCTCGAAACCAAAGTCACCGGCGTGACGTTGGCAGCGGGCAAGGCGACGCTCACCGCAACCGATAAAGAGGGCAAAACCGTTACCTTCACCGGCGACAAAGTTTTGGTCTCCGTTGGTCGTCGTCCGTTGGTTGAAGGCGCGGGTTTGGAAGCGGCTGGAGTCGCGTTGACCGACAAGAAACGCGTGAAGACCGATCATGATTTCCGCACCAGCCTGCCAGGCGTATACGCCATCGGCGATCTGATCGACGGGCCGATGTTGGCGCACAAAGCCGAAGAAGAAGGTGTCGCTTTAGCTGAAATGCTGGCCGGACACAAAAATACACTCGATCACCATTTGATCCCCAACGTGGTCTACACCCATCCCGAAGTGGCGACGGTGGGATCGACTGAAACTCAACTCAAACAAGCTGGTGCGAATATCAAAGTCGGCAAGTTTGGTTTCATCGCCAATGGCCGCGCCAAGGCTGCGGGTGAGAGCGTAGGATTCGTGAAAATCATCGCCGACGCCAAGACCGACCGCGTCCTGGGCGCCGCGATCATCGGCCCACGTGCCAGTGATCTGCTGGCCGAGATCACCTCGGTCATGGCCTTCGGCGGATCCAGCGAGGACATCGCCCGCACCTGCCACTCGCATCCGACGTTCTCGGAAGCAGTGAAAGAGGCTGCGCTTGATGT
>JANMYZ010000381.1:0-2339 GCA_031382605.1 Planctomycetota bacterium
TCTGGTTCACCGAAAAAGACAAGGGCCAGGGAACCCGTCTGGTGCCGCTCACGGATTTCTCGCCCAAGCAGGGAGAAGCTCTCCAGCGCGGCTATCTCGGCGGCCGATACGGCGGTATCCCCGTCCTGCCGGGTCGGTTGGGGGCCTGATGGTTCGTCATCTGCGTGGTCGTGATTTCGGCAGCAGGCCGCGCGGAAAGACGGGGCTCATCATCTGCGAGGGCACCCGGACCGAGCCGAGGTACCTGGATGCTCTGAAGCAGCGGCTTCGACTGGGTGGCCTTGATGTGCGCGGCATGGCCAAGGATCCGGAGACGCTGATTGATGAAGCGGTTGCGATTCGTCGCCGTCATGAGAAAGCTGGCAATGAGCCCTACGACGCGACTTGGCTGGTCTTCGATAGCGAGCGACCTGGCACGTTCGATATTCCCGCCTTACTTCGACGCGCCAAGTCGGAGAAGATCGAGACCGCACTTTCCGGCCCCTCCTTCGAGCTTTGGTTGCTTCTGCACCACGAGTTCACCACAGCCAGCTTCGACAACGCGCAGCAGGTCGAGCAGCGCTTGGTCACTCGGGACCCCGGTTATGCAAAGGCGACGTTCTCCGTCGATCCCTACCTGGATCGCATCGACCAGGCCCTGGCCAATGCCAAGCAACTACGGGAGCAACGCCAGCGGATTGGCGACGTCGCATGGCAAACCACCGGCACCGATGTCGACTTGCTCGTACTGTGGATGAGATCGGGATTGGTTTGAGCTCCAGGTATTCGATCGAGACCGTCAGGACCAGCGTATCCGCCGGTGCAATATGAGGCCACGAAGCCGAATCTCATGACCGGCCGTAGCGGAGTAAAATGAAGCCATCAAATCGCTATGCTTCAATCGCCCGGTGGCGTGCCGAAAACAACGGCGCTGAATGCTCGCTTTTACTATCGAGTGGCGGCGTGAAGCCATTTCATGAAATTAGACAATTCCCAATTTCCCGACCAATCGACGCAGCAGACCCAGTTGCCCAAGGTGGTATGCCTCATGCCATACCATAAAACGGATGGCTCCGCCTATGGTGTCGCTGCCATCAGGCAATTTTCGACTAAGAACATTTTGCAATACGGGATCGGTTAGTGTGGGAAAACCTATTTCCATTCGTGCGTGGGCCGCATGAAATTCGGCGAGCAACAGTGATGATTCCAAGGAGTCAGGAACAGCGGCTGGGCTTGTACCGCGCTGGAATGCGGACTCCCAATCCATGGTCGACTTAGGTCGACCTGCCCAGGCTGCTACTCGACACCGATACACGGCCAAATGCCCGACGATCCAACGTGCATCATGACCCATGGCATCGCGGTGTCGCCAATCGGCAGCGGAAAAATCTCCCACTAACCGATCCATCATCAGGTCGCCGACAGCGAACAGGTGGGCAATAGGGATTAGGGATGGCGACATAGGTACCTTGATGATTTATGGTGAATGGAGTTTGGTCTTAGCTAGTTCAGAGAAATGATAGATGGAATGACGTGATCAATGGTGAGCGATGTTTGGCGGGTCGATAAGATCCGTTGACTCATTCAACGACACGAGCGGCATCGCTTGCTGTCGCTTTGCAGATCATCAATTGATTTCCATCGTCGATGACCAAGGCGCTCACAGCGAACCGCCATCTAATTGGTTCAGATAATGAAATTCAGGGCGTTCAACTCCGGCGATCTTGCGAATCGCTTCAATGTGTGGCGATTCAAAAAATGCGCGGGCGTGATCTAAAGATTTCCATGCAGAATGATGGACAATGCGGCGCGCGTCGTCGGCATGGCGATGCACCTGAAAGGAAAGTTCTCCCGCCTCGCGTCGCAGACCAGCGGCATCATCAAAAACGCGCTTCCATGCAGGGTAATCCGCAACGTGATGGATGATCAACGCATATGATCGTGTTGAAGGCGTTTGACTGGGGTATTCTAAAAGCGTTGGCTGCTGAGATGGCGTGGCCACGCGATCTCGATCGGGCATTTTGCTATATGCGTCAGATGCGCCCAAAGGAATGGACAGTGACTTCCATGCTGGACCGACCAAGCATCGTGCTTGGTAAACGGCTTCGCCGACGTGAAATGCCATATGTGCCAGAGATCGGCAAAGAGCTTCGTCTACTGACAGCGATAAACCACGAATGAGCACTGAGCGTTGGCGATCAGTTTCGGACAGACTGTTCAAGGTCGTAAAGAGCACCTGAATAGCCGCGTTGTATGTATCAACTAACTCGACTAAGTTAGGGTCAACCGAAGTGAATTCTCCGACTCGATTTCGCCAGGGCTTTTCACCATCTGAGGTCAGGAAATCAGTGAATCGGCTC
>JANMYZ010000398.1:0-10625 GCA_031382605.1 Planctomycetota bacterium
ACCACATGATCGTGCTGCGACATTGTAGCACGATCATGTGGTCCGTAATCTGTAGCCGGTGGTCCTCTGCATCATTGTTTTGACGAAGCGCTCGGGTGTCGGCACTGGTTGCAACGCGTTGAAGTGACACCATCCAAAATCATATGACATTTAGCTTATTTTTTGCCCATCCATCGCAGTCGGGAAGATGTTCATGAATGTGACCATTCGATGCTGTGCACTTTTCGCTGTGCTAGTTCCCCTGCTCGTAGGGTTTATCTTGGGCTGCGGGTCACGGCAGGCGCCAAGTGGAGCTGAAAAGAAAGAAGCGGATTTCATTCAATCGCTGAAAGTTGCTGACGGTATGCAGCCGGAGGTTTGGGCCAAGGATCGGCAAATACTGAATGCCATCGCCATCGACATAGATGAGAAGGGACGGGTTTTTGCTTCTGAAACGTCGCGCTGGCGTAAGGGCGGCGTCATTGATGTGCGCAACTGTATGTTTCTTTATAAAGATGATCTTCAGGTAAAGACCTACGCCGATCGCGCGGCGATGATTGAAAAATGGAAAGACAAGTTTCCCAAAGATTTTTTCACTAAAGAGAGTGAGCGCATTCGCGTGCTCGAAGACCGAAAGGGTGAAGGCAAGGCGGATTCGACCAGTTTATTTACCGATGGATTTCGTGATGCCGTCGATGGCCCAGCGGCTGGCATCATGGTGCAGAATGGCCGGGTGTATTGGGCTAACATCCCAAAGATATGGGCCTTCAATTACCAGGGCGATCAATTACATGCAGAAGATCGTGAAATTCTTTCCGATGGTTGGGGCCCGCGTTTTTCTATCAGTGGACATGATTTGCATGGACTCGTGATGGGGCCTGATGGTCGCATCTATGTCTCGGTCGGTGATCGCGGATATCATTTGAAAACCAAAGAAGGCGTGAGCTACGCAAATCCAATCAGTGGCGCAGCTTTTCGTTTCGATCCAGATGGTTCCAATCTTGAAATAGTTTATCACGACTTGCGTAATCCGCAGGAACTCGCCTTCGACGCATACGGCAATCTTTTCACCGTCGATAACAACGCCGATTATGGTGATAGCGCACGTGTGGTGTATTTGATGGAAGGCGGCAGCAGCGCCTGGAGCCATGGTTGGCAATTACTTAATAATGATAGTTTTGCCAAGACGGCGGGTCTGGATGGACGTCAACCGGATCCATGGCTGGATGAAGGTCTATGGAAGGCATCATTTGCAGAACAACCAGCGGCCGTATTGCCAGCTGTTGGTCACATCGCCAGCGGCCCGAGCGGCCTGGCCTATTACCCAGGAGTTGGTTTCGGCGATAAGCTGAAAGATCATTTTTTAATTTGTGATTATCGCGCCGGAGCGGATAGCGGCGTGTGGTCGTTCTCCCTTACGGCAAAGGGCGCCGGGTTTGAATTGCCAGACAAACAAAAAGAAAAATTCTGCTGGGGATTTCCGCCAACGGACGTGGCCTTTGGCTATGACGGTCGGGCGTACATCGTCGACTACATTGGCGGTTGGGAAACCAACAATCACGGACGCATTGTCACGGTCAGCGATCCCGCAACGCGGGGTAGCGCAGAGGTAAAAAACCTGAAAGCGCTGATGGCCGCTGGCTTCAGCCAACGTCCCGTAGCGGAACTAGTAACCTTGCTTGGCCATGCGGACATGCGCGTTCGTCAGCATGCTCAATTTGAATTGGTGAAGCGTGGTAAAGATGGGCAGTCGGCTTTGGTTCTCGCGGCGACCACGGGCGTCAATACCTTTACTCGTCTGCATGGCATGTGGGGTTTATGGCAACTCGCACGCAAAGATCTTAAACTGGCTAAACCGATTCAATTACTTTTGACTGATACCGATGATCGCGTGCGCGAACAGGCGGCAAAGATTCTTGGTGACGTGCGTGATCAAGCGGCAGCTCCTGCGCTGATCACGGCGCTCAGCGATAAAAATCCACGAGTGCAGTCTTTCGCCGCGATTGCCATTGGTCGCCTGAAGAGTCCCGCAGGGGTATCTGAACTATTACGCCTGCTGAAAGATAACGATAATAAAGATGTGTATTTACGTCATGCTCTGGTGATGGGATTAACCGGTTGTGGTGAAGCCAAATTATTGACGGCTTTATCCAAGGATAGTTCCGCTAGTGTGCGGCTGGGCGCGTTGTTGGCGCTGCGTCGGCTGAAAGATATGGGTTGCGCGCAATTCCTTGACGATGCGGCACCGTTGGTGCGGGCCGACGCCATCCGCGCGGTTTACGATCTACCGTTAGTCGAAGCGATGCCAGCTTTGATTGCGCAATTGTCAAAACCGATCGATGACAAAATAGCGGCACCGATGCGAAGACTGCTGTATTTGCGTTTGGTTAATGCCGCCCATCGCTATGGCGATGAAAACGCGACCAAGACACTCGTCGAATTTGCCGCTGACAAGTCGGCACCGGTTGAGGTCCGCGCGATGGCCCTCAAAGCGATTGAAAATTGGGAGAAACCGAGCTGGATTGATCCGGTCGTCGGCTACCAGCGTAAAGCCGTTCGTCGCGAACACGGCCCAGATTCGGCATCGATGAAGAGCGGCATCATGAAGGTGATCGAGAATGGCGAGGATCGCTTGATGGCCAGCGCGGTGAGGCTGGCTCAACGTTTTGGTTATGGTCTGAGCGATCCGGTTTTATTTTCATTGCTAGATAACCCATGGATGGCGGCGGACGTGCGCGTTGAAGCGCTCAGTTTACTGACTGAGCATAAGGCCGACGGTCTTGCTGAGCGTTTACCGAACTTGATTAAAGAGGCGAATGTCGACCTGCGTCGTGCGGCCTTTGATGCGCTGGTGAAAAGTGATCAGAAAAAAGCAATAACCTTAGGGGTGATCGCCTTACAGCAGGATGCATCCACTCAGCCAGAATTTATCGCGCTAGCGGATCGCAGTGATGGTCTGTGGTCGGCATTGTCGATGGGCGAACCGACGCCAGATAATCTTGCCGTCAAGGGAACGGTAACGTGGGTGAAAACGTTAAGTCAACCGCACAAGGACTCTGGCATTACGGGCGATACATTGTCACGCTTGAATGATGGTAAACTGGCAGCCAACGATGATGACACCGCGGCCTGCGTGTGGTTTGAAGACCATGATGCCCGTATGATTCTTGACCTGGGGCAAGAAATTGATTTAGGGCGCGTCGATACGTGGTCGCGACATAAGACGGGCCGTGCGTCGATGGACTTCGTTTTATGGGCCGCAGCGGGTGGAAAAATGCCGGATGCGACGGGTCCTGATCCCAGTGTTGGCTGGGTAAAATTGGCTGAGGCATCGAGTGTCAAACTAGGCGACGGTGGCAAGCACGGCTTGAGTGTGCTCAATACCACCGGCAGTCTTGGCACCTATCGCTGGTTAATGTGGCAAAATAATCGTGGTGGTACGTTTTATACCGAAGTCGCCGCCTATGCTCAAGGCAAGGCTCCTGTTGGTCTGGTGCGTGTCGTCACGGATAAAAACGATCATAATGATTGGAGCAATCTTTCGCTGGGCGGGCCTGATGCGACAGGTCTGGCGGTGCAGGGAGCGGTGGCGACGAGTGTAAAAGGGTTTGCTCAATTAGGGAAAGGCGTCGACCTAGCGCGGTTGTTTAAGGGTAAATTGCCAAAAAATAATGATGATAAAAATAATAATGTTTGGACCCAAGATGGTGAAGGTCGCTGGCTGGTCGACTTGCAAAAGCCGGTGGAAATAGCACGGATTGAAACTTATTCATGGCACAAAGCCGAACGCGCGCCACAAGCCTTCACGTTGTGGGCGTCGGCGAATGACCAAGCTCCTGATGCGACGGGAAAGGATCTTAGCGCAGCAGGTTGGAAACGTGTGGTGGTGGTCGATAGTAGACCGCTGGGCGATGGCGGCATGCATGGCAGTAGCGTGTTGGGGCTTGATCGCGCGCTTGGCACCTATCGTTGGTTGCTCTGGCAACATGCGGAGCGTAAGGGCACCGCTTATGTCAGTCGCATCGATGTGTTCCCAACCGGAGTCGATTTGCCGGCGATCAAGCGTTCTCTAAATCCGGCGAACGTTGCGCTGAAACAGCAGGTTTTTTCCAGCTTTGGTAGCTTGAACGATGCCGAATCGGCAACGGTGATCAGCGAATGGCTTGGACGTTTGAACGCTGGAAAAGCATATCCTGAAGTTCAGTTCGAAATTGTTGAAGCGGCGCAAAAGCGCACGGAACCTGCTATCGTCGACAAGCTAAAAATATGGCGCGATACGTTGGATGCCAAAGATCCGCTAGCTCTGCATCGTCTATCAATGTGGGGTGGAAATATTGAAAAAGGAAAACAGATTTTCTCGTATCACCTCGCGCAATGCATTAAATGCCACAGCGTTAATCAAGAGGGTGGCAATGCTGGCCCAGATCTTGCCGGCGTCGGAAAACGGCTGACGCGCGAAAAGATTTTGGAGTCATTAATCATGCCGAGTGCGGTAGTCGTACCCGGTTTTGGTCTCGCCACAGTAAGCTTGAAAGATGGTACCACGGTTACCGGATCACTCCTCAAACAAGATGATAAAGGGGCGGTGGTCAGACTCGTCGACCTGAGTGAGGTGGTGATTGCCAAAGAGAAAATCGATAAAGTAACTCCGCCGACATCACCGATGCCGCCGATGGGAACGATGATGTCAGCCGCCGAATTGCGCGATATCATGGCTTATCTTGGATCGCTTCAGTGACGTTGATCAATGCTTGAACGTTGATCATTTTACACACCTTGCTTTTTCATTTCATCCCATCTCACCGGGCTTCCGGTTCTTCCGGACCACTTCCCCAAAGGATACTTCCATGTCTCTTCGACCCCTCGCTTTCCTTGCTGCGATGACGCTGTCCTGCGTTCTCAATGCTGCGGATCGTAACGATAAAGGCGCCGAATTTCTCGGCCTTAAACTCAGCCTGCAAGCGTGGACCGCGCACCACACCAATCTGTGGGAGACCATCGATATTGCTCAGACGGTGGGCATCAAATATCTGGAACTCTACCCAGGCCAGACCACGGGTGGCGGAATTGAGGGAAAATTTGACCACCATTCATCCGTTGATGTCCGCACCAAGGTGCTCGCACGTTTGACCGAGGCGGGCATCAAACCGATTGCCTATGGCGTGGTTGGCTTGGACAAGAATGAGGCGGGCAACCGCAAGGTTTTCGAATTCGCCAAGGCCATGGGAATTTCAGTGATCGTCAGCGAACCAGCAGAAGACGCGTTCGAGGTCATTCAAACGCTGGTTAAGGAGTTCGATATCAAAGTCGCTCTGCACGATCACCCCAAGCCCTCGCGCTACTGGAATCCTGACCATGTGCTTGCCACCGTTGGCACGTTGGATTCACGCATTGGCGCCTGTGCTGACACCGGTCACTGGTCACGTTCGGAGCTCGATCCCATCGAAGCGATCACCAAACTGAAGGGCCGCATCATGTCGTCGCATCTGAAAGAGACCGACAAAATCGGCAAAGACGCGCGCGATGTGGTCTACGGAACGGGTGCCAGCAATGTGAAAGGCCAGCTCGCCGCATTTAAAGCCGTTGGTTTCCGTGGTCCGTTGTCGCTCGAATATGAAGCGGGAAAAAAAGGCCAGGAATTGCTCGACGACCTCAAGGTCATGGTGAAATATTTTGATGACGTGACGACCGATTTAGCGAAGTAACCGCTTTCATTCGCTTTATCTTTACCGGCCCACGTCGTACATGCGACGTGGGCCGCTGTCGTTGGTCCCTAAAACATAAGTTAGGGCTTGCCCATATAATATTCGGTATTCACCGTTTAGGCGCGAGTTCCTTCGCAATTTGGTTAAGGAACAGTCGTCGGAGTGCGTCATAGCCACGGTCATTGGGATCTTCGAGATTGCGAAAATACCAATAATGCGGGTCATCAGCGTGATATTTGGGATGCTGAGTATCAGAGCAATGGATACCGTGGCCCAGGAATAATCCATGCATGTCGACGAGATGTACCTGCGGATGTTGGTTGGCGAAGGCGGTGATCAGTTCATTGTAGGCGGTCAGTATTTTCAACCCATCTGGCCACGCTGGCAAACCAGCGCTGGCAATATCGCCGATGCCGTCGGTTGGATCGTAGATATTGGCAATAAAAAGATGAAAACCTCCGGGAAAGAGTTGCCCCAGGCGAGTGACCGTATCGTTAAGCCGGGTGGCGTATCCGGGCAGCCAGGGTTGTGCCTGTTCCCAGGTTGCACCGTACATGGCATGTTCGTTTGGTGGTGAGCGGCCATAATCATGGATCAGATCATTGCCGCCGCTGGTCATGACCACGATGCCACGGGTGTCAGCGTCATATGGTTTTTTCGGAATCTGACTGGCTAGGTGAAATGAGGTGCTGCCGGAAATGGCTTTGCGCACCACGGTGAGCGCCGGAAAAACTTTCGTCAGCGTGCAATCATTCAGCGCAGGATCGTCATTGGCGGGCTGCTTGGTCAGCATCTCAACATAGGAATGCCCACGGGTTGATCCGTAACCAGCGGTGACGCTGTCGCCGATGGCCAGCAGGACGGTCTTCTGCGTGCTCCATGGCGCTTTGAAGGCGGCGACCTCAACGGTCGGTCCGGCAGGTCCACTGCCCTGGGGATATTCAGCGGTTAAACCCTGATAAGTGGTCAGGGCTAACAGGGCGAAAACGGCAATGATCGCAAACCCGGCGGCGCTGCGCCAAAGCCAGCGAGACAGGCCAATGACGGGTGCGACTTTGGTATCCATGGCGATGACTCCAGTGGCGTAAGATTACACTCGCTTACATTTGTTTCCGCGCCTTTTTATTGAGGGATCTTTATCTGTGTTTCACCCAGAGATGATGTTGATTACTTTCAGCCTAAAAAACGCAGTAGAGGACCATTTTACCGCAAAGCCGCAAAGAGCGCAAAGGACTTAGAACAAAAAAGAAGTTCACTCATTTGGTGAAGCTATCGGTCACCTAAATTTCGAGTCTAATCCTTGTTTTCCTTTGCGTCTTTGCGACTTTGCGGTGGAAGTTTGAATTCCGACTGCCGCTACAAGGTTCAGCCTAAAGCCGACCCCGGTTTTTCAGCAGTGCGACGGCAGTTCGACTTGAGCGCATTTAAGCGCATTTTAGCGGCGCAAATCGAGCGTGAACGGTTGTTCGCGACTGCGCTCAATCGGTGGCACGACCATTGGTCCTGGAGTGTGACCGAACGGTTGGAAGCGGTCGCCGCGTCGGGCTTCGGCGCTGAAACTATTCACCGGCGCTTGTTCGTAGGACAGGCCACCTGGGTGCGCGACGTGATACGTGCAACCGCCGAGTGAACGACCGCTCCAGATGTCGACGAGGTCGAACACCAACGGAACGTGCGGAGCGATAGTCGGGTGCAGACATGACGGCGGTTGCCTGGCGCGGTAGCGCACGCCAGCGACGTATTCGCCATTGATCCCGGTTGGATGCATTGGCACCGGTCGGCCGTTACAGGTGATGACGTGGCGCGGATTGATCAGACCGTTGGCTTTGATTTGCACGCGTTCAAGTGATGAGTCGACGTAGCGCACGGTGCCGCCAGGGCCTGGGTCTTCGCCCATGACGTGCCATGGTTCGATCGCTTGGCGAAGTTCTAATTTCACATTGTCGTAAGCGACTTCACCCATCAGTGGGAAGCGAAATTCTTGATGCGGTGCGAACCACGCGGGATCCATCGCGTAACCAGCGTGCTGAAGATCTTTGATGACGTCATTGAAATCGCAGGCAGCAAAATGTGGCAGCAAGAAACGATCGTGCAATTCCGTGCCCCAACGCACCAGTTCTTGACGATAGGGCTGGCGCCAGAAACGGCTGATCAATGCGCGGACCAACAATTGCTGTGCACAGCTCATGCGTGCGTGTGGTGGCATTTCAAAACCGCGTAATTCGACGAGCCCCAAGCGTCCGGTGGCGGAATCCGGAGCATAGAGTTTATCGATCGAAAACTCAGAGCGGTGCGTATTGCCGGTGACATCGACCAGTAAATTACGGAATAAACGATCCACTAACCACGACGGTGTGGTGGCGTTGCGACCCAGTTCGCGGAAGGCGATTTCCAATTCGTAAACCGCATCGCTGCGGGCGTCATCAACCCGTGGCGCTTGTGAAGTCGGACCAACAAACATGCCGCTGAAGAGGTACGACAGCGATGGATGGTTATTCCAATAGCCGACTAAACTACGCAATAAATCCGGTCGGCGGAGAAATGGACTGTCGGCTGGAGTTGCGCCACCGACGGTAATGTGGTTGCCGCCACCAGTGCCAACGTGGCGACCGTCGATTAAGAACTTCTGTGCATCGAGACGGCATGAACGCGCTTCGTCATAGACGATGGTGGTGGTATCCACCGCCTGACGCCACGAAGTCGCGGGATGGATATTGACCTCAATCACACCGGGATCCGGCGTGACTTTGAGGACGTTCATGCGCGCATCGTGCGGCGGATTGTAGCCCTCCAGCATGACGGGTAATCCGGTGGTGCGCGCGGCATCTTCCACCGCGGTAATGACTTCAAGATAATCTTCCAAGCAACGCGTTGGCGGCATGAAGATGTGCAGTCGGCCGTCGCGTGGTTCAATGCACATTGCCGTACGGATGATGCCTTTGGCAATTTGTTCCTGAGCGATCGGAGCGCTACGCGTGAGCGGCGGCTGCGCGGCGGCACTGACTGGGCGAGGAGCGGATTGATTTTTCCGCACCCTGGCTCGGTCACGTTCACGCCGGCGGAAATGCGCCGGATCTGGTAGCGGTCCTTGTGGGATAGTGGGATCTTGCGGCTGAATAAATGGATATTCACTTTCAGGAACCCATGGCAGTGAATCCATCGGTAGACGATAGCCCATGGCTGAGTCACCGGGAATCAGCATCAGGCGCTCGCTGCGCACGGGCCAGGCGCCGCTGTTCCAACCATCGCGAACGCGTTCGATCGGCAGAACATAGCCAATGGTTTTATCCAAGCCCTGTTCAAAGAGGCGTGCTAAGCGTTCGCGTTCGAGTGGATCTTTCAGTTGGGATTTGAGCGGATCGACGTTTATCGGTAGGCGGCGTTCGCGCGCCAAGTAATGCCACACGTCTTCAACCGTTGGCGCTACGTGCTCGGGCATGACGCCCAGGCACTTCGCAATTTCCTGCGCCAAGCGCAAAGCATCTTTTTCGTCGTAGGTATACGTGCGTCCATAGCCGGCGATCAGCGCATGGTCGTGCCACACCGGTTTGCCGTCGCGGCGCCAATAACAACCGAGCGCCCAACGCGGCAGTTGTTCGCCTGGGTACCATTTCCCTTGGCCAAAATGCAATAATCCGAATGGAGCAAAGTGCGCATGCAAACGACGAATCAGACGTTCAGAAAAGACCCGTTTGGTCGGCCCGTCGGCGGCGGTATTCCACTCGGCACCGTCGGGATCGTCGATGGCGATGAAGGTAGGTTCACCGCCCATGCTTAAACGAACATCATCGGCCTTCAGCAGCTCATCGACTTTATCCCCCAACGCATCAATCGCCGCCCATTGTTCATCGGAATATGGTTTGGTGACGCGCGGATCTTCACGGACGCGCTGGATGGTCATGGCGAATTCGAATTCAGTTTTGCATTCGTCCACACCACCTGTAACTGGCGCCGCGCTGCTCGGTTCTGGGGTGCAGGCTAATGGAATGTGGCCTTCGCCCGTTAACAGGCCAGAAGTCGGATCAAGGCCGACCCAACCGGCACCAGGAAGATAGACCTCAGTCCATGCATGCAGATCAGTGAAGTCAGTGGTGGTGCCAGAAGGACCGTCGAGCGATTTTACGTCTGCCACTAGTTGAATCAGGTAGCCAGAAGTGAAGCGCGCGGCCAAACCTAAATGGCGTAGCAGTTGCACCAGCAACCACGAGCTGTCGCGACACGAACCGCTGCGTTTTTCCAGGGTTTCGCTGGGTGTTTGAACGCCAGGTTCCAAGCGGATGAGGTAGCGGATGTCATTGGCGAGTTTGCGATTTATTTCGACTAAGAAATCATTGGTCTTGCGCGGCGTGCGATCAATGCTGGCCAAATACGTGGTGAACGCAGCGCTGGCTGGCAGGCATTCAAGGTACGGTTTTAATTCGCGCGCCAAATCGGCGTCATAGGTAAAGGGGAATTGCAGCGCTGCGGGTTCAAGAAAAAACGCGAATGGATTGATCACCGTCATCTCAGCGACTAGATCGACGGTGATGCAGAAATCGCGCACCTTATCGGGGAATACCACGCGAGCTTGGAAGTTGCCCTGAGGATCTTGTTGCCAGTTGATGAAGTGCGGCTGTGGTTCGATGCGCAGCGAATAGCTGGAAATCGGAGTGCGGTTGTGTGGTGCAGGACGGAGACGGATGACCTGCGGGCCGAGGTTTACCAAGCGGTCATAGACGTAACGAGTCTGGTGATGAAGAGCGACGCGCAGGGCCATGGATATCCTGGGATAACGGGAATAACGAGGAAAGAAAATTAGGTCGAGGACTGGGACTGCTGCTGGCCAGGTGGCGCTTCTCCGCAATGCTCGTAACCGATCGCGTCACTGATGCCGTACAATTGCATGAGCAACGACGACAAGCGTTCGGGGTCTTCGACCAACGCACCAACGGCTAAACCATC
>JANMYZ010000160.1:0-12908 GCA_031382605.1 Planctomycetota bacterium
GCGACCAACGCCAGCCCCTCAGCACGGCTCGAACGGACTTTTGAAGAACGGACGACATCGGACCCCCCGGGAAGGCCGACATTGTATCAACCGGGGAATTGATTGCAGGGATTAGGTGCTGAACGCTTACGCTACTAACAATCATTTAAACTTTTTTCGCCAAGCCCACTCGGTGCATAGCAAGCATAACAGTAGGGCGAGTAGCCACCAACAATCCCACAACGGTTCTGTGATCAGCCTTTTATTGGATGGCATATCAACGTCGATATATTTCTCGATGTACTGCGTCACTTTTGTAGGTTCAGAGCATACCACGCCTCCTGAAACGCGTGCAATTTCCTCCATGAAACCTAAGTCTGGTTGGAAATTCAACCTCTCTTTATCGACATCGCGCACATAAACGCAGGCTGGTATCCTGGCTATCTCTATACCAAGATGGTCAATTATGGCAGCATGAACGTTGACATCGCCTAGATCAGAATCGTCAAAGGCGATGTCTGATGTCCATAGATTCGGATCGACCTGAGTCATTGGTATGTTTCCCTTCGAGCCATATTCCAGAAATATCTTATTCACCGATTGTGGTTTGAGGTCAACTAGACGGAGGGTGAAATGGCAAGCTTCATGTGTGTCCAGATAAAGATTTGAAGTTGCCAACTCGGCCGAAATTGCCCTACCTTTTATCCGATTTTCAGCGAGCCAACGAACTGCATTAACCCACAAAGTGTTATAATATTCAATGTCACCTTTTTTGGGGCCCCAGTCTTGCATCATTTGTACGAGACCCCATCCACCCGCCGCATCGGAGGTGAAAGCCATAGAGCGACCGCGACCATATCCCTGCACTGCCAGCACTGGCATGTTGGTATAAAGTGAATGCCAAGCGAGTGCTGTAGCACCAGGCTTTAGACTGCGTACAAGGCAAGAACCGCCCATCAATACGCCAGCGTCAAGTATATTCTTATTTGTCTGATTTATTATACTGAGTTGGAGCACAGGATGAGTGTATGATTTAGGGTCAAACACCATATTAAATTCCTGAAGGCGTTGTCGGGAATCCTCATTACCGGTCATGGAAACTGGGATCATCTGATCCCAGATGGTTTTATGCCATTCACCATCGCCAAATGATGTAATGCCACCAATCATTAAGAATCCCCCTCCTTTCTCGCTAACCAACTCTCGCACCCATTCTAATTGCTCTTGAGAAAAATTTGACCGATTGATGTCCGAACATATAATAACGTCAAAGGACATTACTTCATCACGTGTCTTGCAGAAACCGCGGCGGCTATCTGAAATTCGATATAAATTATTTTCTAGGGCATGTTGATCGACAACTCCATAGATATCCACTTCCATACCCACCGCCTTCCATGCCATTGGCAGAAACATCCAAATTGGCGTTGAAACGTGAGTTACTGGATAAGGCCTACTTGATGATGAGCCCTCCATGTAGAGCACGCGGATGGTGTCATGCCGGGGCGTCAAACGAAGCGACACATGATTATCTTTTAAATACGTTTCACCTAGCAGAGGCTCAACATCGAGACTCCAAACCTCCTCAACAGATGGGATAGTTAAAGTGGTTTGAGCGGTGGCCTTTCCCTTGATGAAGCTCAAAGGAACACGGGCAACCACATTACCTTGCTGATTGCGGACGACGGCAGTAGCATTTTTATTTTCAGCTGACGAACATGAGTACGAAGAACGAAGAACAAAAGATTCTCCCGCTCGAAGTTGTTCGGGATGATCACATGTCGTAATTCGCAAATTGGGCACAGAAAAAAATGCTTCCGTCGTCGGCACACAACATACCGGAACTCCGGCATCTACCAGAGCGCGCAGCAACTCTCCTTTATTCTCAGAATCCGTTGCTCGTCCATCTGACACAAAGACCATGGCTGCTAATCGATGGTCGTATGCACTGGACAGGGCCTTCATTAACGCCTGATTCAAATTAGATGCATCGTCTTCTGCTCTGGCAGAACCCAACGTTGTAAATTCCCTTCCGCAGCGGAAAAATCTTGTTCGGCCCTCAATCGCCGTGTTAGATTTCATTGCTTGTACCACCGCGTTGGCGTGTTCAGAACGGAGGCCGCCCATGCTCAGGGATCTGTCAATCACCACGGCAAAAGATTTTTCAGTCTTGATCTCTGGCCGCGATTGCACCAACGAAGGATTGTATAGTACAATTGCAACGATGGCCAGAGCGCTCAAACGCAAAACTGTAACCACCGTTTTTAAGCGCTGGCTCTTCACTAATTGACTTTGCCAGATACTCAAAACAGAACATACGACAGCGACCGTCATCATGCCTATTGCCGCCGTCGTGAGCCATGAAAACGGCACCTCTATTTTCCTTCCGGATTATCAAGGTCATCGGATAATTGTCGAAAATAGGCCTCTGATACCGGCGCGTATTCTGGCGGAAGTGGGGCATCCCTAGCGTTGTTTAGCTCAGCCATCCAGATTATTCGTAGCTCGTTCTTCAAGAGTTCTCTTAATGCCGCTAGTTCTTCATCTTTCGGCCATTCACTTGGGTCAAGTGCGGTGCGATCCATGCGTCGCATAAGGTCCCGACCCGCCTCATTCACCAAGTCGCTCTTTGCATCTGCCATCAAGGCTGCAGCCTTTATTAAATACCTTCGTTCATCCACTCTGCCGTCCATGGCATTTTCCATATGTTGAGAGCTGATTATCGCTCCTTCATTGCTACCGCTCCCAATTAACCCACCTTTACCTCCCTGTCCGTCTTTGCCAGCCTGACCGTCTTTGCCAGCCTGTCCGTCTTTGCCAGCCTGTCCGTCTTTGCCAGCCTGTCCGTCTTTGCCAGCCTGACCGTCTTTGCCAGCCTGACCGTCTTTGCCTCCATTTTTAACTTCTTTCTTCGCGTTATCTAATGCTTTCACAGCTGCCGCTATACGTTCACCCTCACTATTTCGGAGTGACTGAGCCGTTTGACTAAGTTTTTTTGCTATACCACGAAGCTCATTGGCAGATTGTTCATCGTCTTTCGCACGTGATATTTGTTGGGCTAGCTGACTAAGATGTGGTCGAATCATTTCGTCACGTAAAACTTGCCGTAACTCATTGAGGTCCGAGCGCGGATTGGCAACAATGGCGTCTAATTTCGAACGAACACGATCAGTAGCACGAACGGTGTCTTCCCGAGCCCGCTGAGCGACCTTGCTGGGCGGGGTAGCTTCCGCTGATTTTTCTTCAGATATATCAGATTGAGGATCAATTTGGTTAGCTGCGCCATCGATCTCTTTACTCATGTCCTCCAATTCCTGAGCAAGAGAGCGTTTGCTGTTTGCGCGCAAAGCAGCGGCAAGTGAGCGCGTTTCATCAGCTGTGTGACGGATAGTCTTACTTGCGGCTTCGCTATGTGCGTCATTTTTACCCCACTGATCGGAAACTATTTCGCTCTGTTGCCTTAGCGTTTTCATTTGCTCCTTTTGAATGGGAGCAAACCTTTCATCCGTGACGAATTCGTCACATAGTGCACGTACGGCAGCCATAACTTGTTCCCATTGAGCTCGATCCTCTGCCGTTGAGGCGCGACCCTGAATGCTATTGGCCAAGGAATCCTCTGCATTGGCAATTTTCTCCAGCGCTAATGCGGGATCGCTTGGGGGCTGAGGTGACTGTTCCTTGTCGGATTTACCTTTTGACGCTTTTGTTGGAAGTTTTGTTTGAATTCTCGCACGAAGTAAAAGTCGGATAGCCTCTTGCTCAGCTACCAATGCATTCTCTTGCATATTGTGGTTTAAGTAATCCCGTGAGTTGGACATCGCCGTAATTGCCGCTTGTAATACCTCTGCTAAATCACCACTGGATTTATCCTCGGCTGGTAAAGTGGTGTAAAGAGCGCCCAAAAATAGAATAGTGTATGTCAGCACGCTTCGATTCATCCGGCGCTCCATCGAATAGTTAAGGATCTTCATCGGTGTTTCCTTCCGAAAGTTTTTTCAATTGCTTCAATACCTTGTCTTGATCAATAGCGAGGGACTTTACTTCAATTCCTGCTTTTTGCTGAATAAGCCATAATGTTTTCCCCGTTACCGCTCGCTGAGCTTGAATAATTTTTTCTAAATTAATTGAAGAAGCGTTTTTAAGCTTTTTTTCACCTTCTTTTTCAGACGGCGGACTTAATATTTCCGCGCTTTCTGGTTTTGCCCTAAACAATGGTTGAATTTCTAACGCTATGGGCGAAGAAGCGGCGCGCTGACCGGCAACATCCTGCGCAAACGACCACACCATAACGCTATGGTCCGGCCCTATTTTGGGATAGCGGGCCAACAGCAACTTAATTAGGTCACTTGCAGCCAGTTGTTTTCTGTCCAGGGGCAACGCCTGTTCATGGGGTGGCCCTGCATCCACTATTAAACCAATCCCCATAGTCGCTAAACCCCAGTCATCCGAAGCGCTCAGTTCACATGTCAGCTCATCAATGGCAGACACCGCCTTAGTCGACCCAGTTGGCTTCATTAGCTTTACCGCTGGAGGAAGATCTTTCTTGCACTCGATCGCTTTCCACGAGGTCTTTTTTTCATTGGCCTCGGCAGCCGCTGTTACGATTCGCACCTTCCATTGACCCATGAGGGGAAATTCTTTTGTGACTGTAAATATCCCATGCGCGTCAGACCCAGCCGACAAACGGAGGTTGGCACCATCGTGCAGGAGTTCAATCTGTGCTTTACTATATTTCGGAATGAGCTTGAAGCGCCATGTCAACGATGAGCGCTCTGGAAAACATGCTGACATTCCAGTCGCTTGCGTGTCAGAACGAGCAAAGGAACTTGGCCAGTGAATAATATTTTCGCACTCCAGTAGTATTTTTTCAATTAACCTCGTTTCTGAAATAGCATCCCCGGCACGAACGCTCACCGTACTGGTTTTGAGAAGATCCGTAAGCGATGTCTTCCACAATCCATCTTGCAAATTCATCGGAATTAGTCGGCTTTTCCCTTCTGACTCGATCTCCAATGACGCAGCATTTACCGGCCGCCCAGATAAGACCGCAGAAAAAACCAGAAGTTCTCCATCTGAGATTTCAAACGGGACTTCATTCCATTCAATGTGTGTGTAGGAAACTTCTGCCCACGGAAATAGAATCCGCTTCAGCCCTGTCACCATGTCAGGGATCATCACCGCCCATGCCAGCATAAATCCATACACGACTAGGAACGCAACAACCGCCACTCTTAATGACTTTCTTTCCACGACCGCTTCACTGTTGGTTCCCTTGATCTGCTCCGCTGCCTGAACTAGCAAGAGATTGCGGAACTGGCTATTCAAAGTCACCGTGTCGGTTGAGATATAATTACCTTCTGCAATTTCCAGCGCTGTGACAAAACACTGACGATGAGACGCCAATCCTTGCTCCAATTTATTAACGATACGTAGACGGGACCAACGCTTTCTAGAGCCCCAGAAGACAGCAACGCCTACACCCAACATGAAAATCAGACCCAGCGAACGCCCACTATGACTGCATGATAACACCCATGCATCTAATGCGGCCATGAACATCAAAATTACCCCTGCCAATGCGCAGGTAGTGAGAGCATTTATACTGCACACACTTACGCATACACGCCGGGCAAGGTGGTCTACGAATTCGAGAAATGGTGAGTGTAAAGGTTTCAATGCCACCTCTTGTCAGATACGACTATCTCAATGCTCATCAAGAAAAGGAGCGCTAAAGCGAAATAGGCCCATAATTCATTGGCGCGCTGAGCGCCTTGTCGAGGTTCTGGAAATTGGTGAGCGCGGACGGGTGTCCTGTGTTCAGGCAAATACAAGTCATCACGGAATTTTGTCTCATTGGCATTAAGAAGATCTCCTTCTCCGGAAGGAAATCGAAGTATGCGTTTCTGGGATAAATCAGGGCCAAAACCGGCAGTATCAGTGAAGCGACGATCAACTATCTTCCAGTCGGCTGCAATAGATAATTGAGCACCAGCACTCACCAGTTCTCGAATAAGCGGAGCAAAGGCCCGCTGAATAACCCAGTCGCTATCAGTTCGCGTCGGCTGGGCGGCCACCACCACGACTCGTCCATTACGATAGTGACTTTCCGTAGCACAGACGGTATCGTCCGCCAGTTTCATAAGCACTGTTGCACCACCCTTGACCAGCGGACTGAGATCGTGTCGCGACAGAAAACTCATCCCGCTTAATTCTGCGCGATCTAAATTATATCGAGATAGCGCAGGATGCGATACGTCCCACCAAGTCACCGACTGCAGCACGGGGGCCTGGATCAAGGTCGGAATGGCAGGCAGAAGGCCAGAAGCATGCAATGCCACGCAAGACTTGGCATCCGCCCGCGCACCAAGAAATATTATCAAACCCAAACTAGGCCCCACTTTATCGATCAGCAGTGGCAGATTGGCAGCATCGATCGGCCCGTAATCACACAAAATCACAGACGCAGGCCTGTTCCCGTTACTAGCAATTTTTTCCAGATTTATTTCATTCAAATCATGAGACAAGACTGGTTCAAATGCAGCACGCAACCCCGTAGGGGTTGCCAGCAACGCTTTATTTAAAAAATATGCTTCACTGGAGTACTTATCTGGGTTTACCCTGCTTTCCATTAGCCATACCGGCATCGGCCGGAGTAATGGCTGCAATATCCAGAGATGGTCATCCTCAGCTAGGCAATCATTTGCGACGAGACGAATTTCAAGCATCCTTTTTTCTGCGGTTGGCTCTGGAACTAACAAATGAACCATACCCGAAACTGCAGGAATAAACTGGCTGGAAATACGCTGCCGATCCATCCAAGTTTCCAAAGAAAGCTGATCTGAAGACGGGACAGTCCCATGTATTGCAACAGCGACGTCGAGACCAGTGGTATTCCCAATTTGGGCGCCCCAAGAAGCTGAAACCAGTTCTGCGTTCCAATTTCCGTGTACCAGGCACTCCACTTCCACAGAGATCTGTTTCGGCCACTTGATTGGCTCCAAGGTTTTGCTGTTCGGCAAATCGACCCGTTGCATGTCCGTAAGAATCGTCACGCGGCAGTCAGAGGCCCTTGTCGCCCCCATGGTGGCGGCAGCACGTTGCAATGTCGATTGCCAATTAATGTGGCCTGCGGGGATAACCTTTTTCACTTCTTGATCGAGAGTTTGCGGGGCGATCTCACAAATTTCTTCGGCACACAACCATATTCGTACCGTGTCCTTGTCATCGACTTGAGTTATTAAGCGTTTGGCTCGACGCATTGCTAACTCGAAGTGAGTGACACTCCCGCTTCGTACATTCATCGACCCAGAGGCATCAATGAGAACCAGCCACGCAGTGCCAGAAGGCGAACTCAATTCTGGAATAAAGGGACGAGAAAAAACAAATACTGCCGCTGCAACACACAACAAGCGCAGTAATAGAAGTAACCATCGGGAAATACGCGTGCGAGCTTTTGTCATACTGACTGCTAGCTGAAGAAAGCGCAAAGTTCCAATCTCCGCTGGCTGAAACTTTCCAAAACTAATGAGGTGAATAATAATTGGCGCAGCTAATACGCCCATGAATCCCAGCACGACGAAATTAACGAAAGTCATCGTATTATCTACCTAATCGTGTGCCGAGGAAATCAAGCAAAGCATCTATCATCGGACGATCGGTACGGCACAAAAAATAATCGATGCCTTCTCCTTCACAGCGTTTCCGAATCCCTTCTTGCCATTGCCGAACAATATCTGCATACGCAGAGCTAATTGATGCTGTGCTCACCTTAATTTTCTCCGAGGTTTCCAAGTCGGAAAATTCCAGCTCTCGTTCATTGGGTAATTCGATCTCCCATGGATCTAGCAAATGGAAAACCACCACCTCATGCCCACGGTAACGCAGGGTTGCCAAAGAGCGTATCGCATTATTTTCATTATCGAACAGATCACCAAAATACACGACCATGCCACGTCTTGCACACAGATGGATGGTTTGATCCAAGCCTAATGACGTATCAGCAAGTCCTTGTGAGGACGTCGCCTGTAGGGCGGATAGGATTCGCGGGAACTGGCCATTGGCAACTTGCGCTGGAATATGTTCAAATACACCATTCCGTAACAAAACTAATCCTGCGGCATCACGACATGAAATAGCCAAATGCGCTAGCGCGGCAGCAACCCGCGTACTCCAGTTCCATTTACGTGATGGTCCATTACCTGTACCCATAGAACCCGATGCGTCCAATGCGAGATATAATTGTAGATTGGTATCTGACCGATATTGCTTGATAAACATTTGATCAGTGCGCGCCCATAATTTCCAGTTTACGTGCCGCAAATCATCACCTAGATGATATTCGCGGTGCGATTCAAATTCACAACTAAAACCAGTAAAAGGACTACGATGAACTCCTAACATGGAACCTTCGACTATACCACGAGCGGCAATTTCCAGGTCCTCAATAGCAAGAAAGATAGAGGGATCATTAAGACGCTCAGTCTGTAGTTTCATTATTTCTTATCCTTTACCCGTTACGTTCTCTTGACTTCGACTAGACTAAGCACTTTTTGACAATTTTACTAAGAATCCCTTCAGCGTTGATGCCATCAGCCTTGGCGCGGAAGTTGAGGACCAATCGATGACGCAACACCGATGTCACCAATGCTAAAACATCTTCCTTCGTCACATGTATTCGACCCGCGCACAATGCATTTGCCTTAGCGCCGAGGATCAGACTTTGTCCGGCTCTTGTGGAGCCACCGTAAGACACATACTTTTTCACTTCATCAATGGCGCTACAATCAGGTCTTGTTTCACGAACGATGGCAATAGACAAATCTACAATTGAATCAGCTACTATTACAGCACGTACCAGACGGCGCATTTCTAGAATATCGTCAACTTTTTTAATCACGGGTTCAATAACAAGTTCACAATCGACAGTGGTTCCCTTAACGATGTTCGCCTCAACAGCAGCGCTGGGATAGTGCATGCGGGTACAAAACATGAACCGATCGACTTGCGCCTCAGGAAGTACATAGGTACCCTCCATTTCCAAAGGATTCTGGGTCGCCAGCACCATAAAAGGATCTTCAATAGGATAAGTCTCACGGCCAACGGTAACTTCATGCTCCTGCATTGCTTGAAGAAGAGCCGCTTGCGTCTTAGGAGGCGTACGATTGATCTCATCAGCCAACAAGACATTTGTAAACACCGGGCCCGGTAGAAAAACCCGACGACGGCGCCCCGTTTCAGCATCCTCTTCAATCATATCAGCCCCGGTGATATCACTCGGCATTAAATCTGGAGTAAATTGAATTCGACATGATCGCAAAGCCAGCACCTTGGCTACTGTGGTTGCCAATTTAGTCTTCCCAAGTCCTGGAAGACCCAACAACAATGTATGACCATTACAGATCAGACTATAGAAAATGAGAGTTACTGCTGACTCGTTGCCATAGATAAGCTTAGCCGTTTCTCTGCGAAAATCGTGATATGTTTGCCTTACGCTTTTTATCTTAGTCTCCAGGTCCAATATTTCTTCCGGCCGATTTATAGTCATGATTAGCTCGCTTTTCACTGTTGTTTTTTCACGGTCTGACATCACCACCTGAGTTTAACACTTAATCCGTACCAAAAGACGGTTTATACTCAAGTCGATAAATGTGATTATAATGCCGGAGCGTAGCGCCCTGGCTAATGCTTTGTTAGAGTGATAACAAAGCCAATTCAGCTCCACCCGTTGGCTTCGTCAGCGTATTTGGGGACCGATGCAGATGCTGTTGACGGTGTTCGCGTTGGTCGAGCCTGGACGGGCATCGAGCCATCAGTCGGCTTGTAAGACGGTTTATGCCTGGGCGAGTCAGCGATTTGGCGGGGATGCAGCGCCGGTTCCCAGCGGTTTGAATCGTGCTCGAAATCGGGCAAGAAAGTGGAGCGTGCGAAGTTGCTGGCGACGTCGTTAGCGTAGGGGCATTTGCGGCGGCTGAAGCGTCTGGTGTGCGGGCTGCTGCCGGTGGGTGTGGATGGCAGTATTTTGCACATGCCAAGCAGCAAAGAATTGCTGCGTGCGTATGATGTTATGACCACTCGTTTGGGGGTGGAGCAGTGTCATTATCCACAGGCGATGTTGGTTAAGGCTTAGGATTTGGTGCGCCGCATTCCGCTCAGTTGGGCGCTGACGTCGCACACCGTTGGTGAGCGCGAGACGTTGCTCGGCATGCTGGATTCTTTGGCGCACAACGCTTTGCTCATCCTGGATCGAGGGTGTCCGTCGGACGTCTTATTGGGCAAAATCTTCGCATCTGCTAGACCTTTCGTTGTGCGTATGGTCGCCTCTGGCACTGCTTGGCGAGAGGTCAGCGACTTTCTGGCCAGTGGAAAACGCGATCTGTGTCCCGGTTGAAGCTGGTTCAGGACCGACGGGGCGCATCGTTTACCTGCGCATGATTCTGCGCACCTTCGATCGCGGCAGGCCGCGCAAACATTAGAAAAAGTGCGAGCGCCAAGAGGGAATCAGGCCACAGACCTGTTCGTTACTCGCAACGTTGGGAGCGCGAATATTTTCACGCCCTCAACTTTATGGATAATGAGCAACCATAGCCCTGAGTAACACCCAGGGAAACTTGAGCCGATGGATAATGAAGCTCTGAAAAGGCGGCAAAACCACGATGGATTTGGGGTAATTCGCCGAATTTGACCATACCTCATCTACTCCTCACATGTTATTCATCTGCGGTTTTATTCTCTTCGCACATCTTAGGAGATTGTCTATGCCCGCTCATCGCCACGTCTTGTCTTTGTTGCTCTTCTTGGCGGGCGTTGCGGCGCTACCGGCGGCAGATCCCGTGCTGCGAAATTGGGGGATGGGGGCTTTTCGCGGCATGGACACCTCGGTGACGGTGCAGTCGTTGTCCGCAACCGATACTGACACTGCGGCAGCGAGTCTGGTTTACACCATCACCACGGCGCCGACCAAAGGCACCCTACTCTTGAATGGCGTGAGTCTGGCGGTGGCTAGCACTTTCACCCAGGCCGACATCGCTGGTGGGCTGCTGACTTACCGCCACGTGGCTGGCGCCAACGATGCGATGGATGTCGTCGCCTTCACTTTATCAGATGGCACGGTGACGCAGGCGCACACCCTGCGCATCCTGGTTGGCCCGTCGAGTGGCTCGTCCTTCCGTATGCAAAAGGTCGGTGAATACCGCGTTCCGTCAGGCTACAACCCAAACGGCGGAGTGGCTGAAATCGTCGCTTATGATCCCGCCAGTCGGCGTCTGATGGTGGTCAACGGCGCGACCAACACCGTCGATATGCTGGCCTTCGGCTCAGATGAATTCACTTCGCCGACGCTGATCGCCAGCCTCAATCCATCTGCGGTCGTCGCCACCGCGACCAACGTCACCAGCGTCGCGTCCAAGAACGGACTGATCGCGGCGGCGGTTGGTCACACCACGAAGACCAGCCCTGGTTACGTATTTTTCTACTCCGCCGCCACTGGCGCGTATGTCTCGCACATCGATTTCTCAACCGCGCTCAGCCAAGTGGGCGGCATTCGCGGTGCGCTGCCTGACATGATCACCTTTACTCCTGATGGCACCAAGGTGCTGGTGGCGATTGAAGCTGAGCCGTCGGGTGATTACACCATCGACCCGCTCGGTGGTCTGGTGGTCGTCGGAGTGTCGAGCGGCGTGCCAGCAGCATCGGCGACCTTCATCGGTTTCGATGATGCCAACACGGCAGCGTATAGCTCTGCCGGTATCCGCATCTTCAATAACAAGTCCGTGCCAGCACCGGCCGCCAGCGCCGCTGCCGATCTTGAACCCGAGTACATCACCGTGTCAGCCGACTCAACCACGGCGTTCGTGTCCTGCCAAGAAAACAATGCCCTGGCGATCTTCAACCTTTCGACTCTCACGCTCTCGTCCGTCGCTCCGCTCGGTACCAAAGATCACAGCGTCGTCGGCAATGAACTGGATGCGAGCGACGAGGATGCCGGCACCAACACGAACAGCGGAACTCCGCTGATTAAAATTCAGAACTACCCGCTGAAGGGCCTGTACATGCCGGACGGCATCGCCTCGTTCGCTAGCGGCGGTCAAACCTACGTGGTCAGCGCCAACGAAGGTGACGCGCGTGAGTACTGGGTCGACACCGATGCCGATGGCGAAATCGATGGCGGCGAGTTGCTCGGTATGGTTGAAGCCACCCGCGTACGCGGTGGTGTCACCGCCGGATTCGTCGACTCGGCGACCTGGGCCTCGGTCAACACCAATCTTGGTTTCGACAGCGGACTTGGTCGCCTCAACATCACCCGCTTTAATGGCGACACCAACGCCGATCTTGATGTCGACGAATTGCACGCCTTCGGTGCACGCAGTTTCTCGGTATGGAATTCGTCTGGCGGCTTGGTGTGGGACAGCGGCGCGGCACTGGAAAACTTCATCGCCACCTACCTCCCAACCGTCTTCAACATCAACCACACCAGCAACAGTTTAGAAAATCGCAGCGATGACAAAGGACCGGAGCCCGAAGGCATCACCACCGGCACCGTCAACGGCCGCACGTATGCCTTCATCGGCCTGGAACGTATTTCTGGCGTGATGGTTTATGATATTACCACGCCGACTGCCCCGACCTTTGTTACGTATTACACCGGTCGGTTATTCAACCAGACGCCGGGCAACGCCAGCGGCGGCGACCTTGGTCCAGAAGGCATGCTCTTCATCGATGGCACTAAGAGCCCAACTGGTCGGCCCATGCTGATCGTCGGCAATGAAGTTTCTGGCACCGTGGCGATCCACGAGATCATCACCGTTCCTTATGTAGAGACGCTGATCGCTGCGGACGCGCCGACCGCTGGTGATGTGAGTGGTGTCACCACCGTGGTTGGTACGCCGATCACCTTTCCGACCGCTAACTTAGCGACCAGCGATCCGCAGACG
>JANMYZ010000454.1:0-2671 GCA_031382605.1 Planctomycetota bacterium
CGGCCAGCAGTTCTGGTATCGTCGCCAAGCAACCGCTGCGAGTTTTGAGTTCATGCTGGTCGATGCCGTGGCAGGCACGCGCACGGTGGCATTTAATCATGCCATGATGGCCGAGGCGCTGGGCAAAGTCGCAAATAAAAAAATCGATGCGGCAGATTTACCGATCACTGATATGAAAGTAGTCGATGAGGGGCGCACGTTGGTGATCGCGTCTGATGGACGTTGGTGGGAAGGGTCACGATCCACGTTGAGTCTGAGCGCAAGCACGCGTGGTCCGAAGCCAGCGGTTGACTACAAGCCACGACCAACCCGCGACACGGGCGAAGCGATGAGCGCCGTGTTTGTTAATCGCACCAAAGGTGACATTGAATTGATGTGGTCCGACACCAACGGCGAGCGGAAATCCTACGCTCACGTCGCTCCTGGCGGTGAGTCGTCGCAAAATACCTACGCTGGTCACGTGTGGATCGCGGTCGATAAGTCTGGAAGCATTCTTGGCGTGTTCGCGGTCGGCGCTGGTAACCAGCGCTTTGAAATCGATGACGTGGCGGCCACGAAAGCTCCAGCGCGTCAAGATCAGAACCTCTCACCCGACGGAAAATGGCGGGCGTTTATTCGCAATCAGAACATGTGGCTGCGCCCGATCGCAGGTGGTGAATCCGTGGCGATGAGTAACGACGGAACAAAGGACGATCATTACGCTTTACCGGTGGCGTGGTCGCCGGACTCAACGCATTTTGCCTGCTTGCGGGTGCACAATGGCGATCGTCGTATGGTTACCTTGGTCGAATCTTCGCCCAAAGATCAACTGCAACCGAAAACCAAGACGATTCCCTATGCCAAGCCCGGAGATCGCATCGATACGCCAAAGCCCTATTTATTCCGTATTTCTGATCATGCCTCCATCACGCTTGATTTATCATGGTTAGAAAACCCGTGGAGCATTGATGACCTGGCGTGGAATCCGGATGGTGGTGCGTTTACGCTGCGCTTTAACCAGCGCGGTCATCAGGTGCAGCGTGTGGTAGAGATCGATCGCACAGGGAAAGCACGTGTCGTCATCGATGAACGTTCGCCGACCTTTTTCGATTACGCCTATAAGTTATTTTATCACCCACTCGCCAGTCGCCGCGAAATCCTGTGGATGTCGGAGCGTGACGGATGGAATCATCTGTATCGCTATGACGCGGTCACCGGTCAGGTGAAGAATCACGTCACCAAGGGCGAGTGGCCAATGTATTCGGTGGAACGCGTTGACGACGACGCTGGCCTGATCTGGTTTACTGCGGGCGGAATGGTTCCTGGCGAAGATCCGTATTATGTTCATCACGCTCGCGTGGCATTTGACGGCAGTGGTTTGACGCGGCTAACGGAAGGTGATGGCACGCATAAAGTGCAATGGTCACCAGATCGTCGCTGGCTGATCGATACGTGGTCGCGGGTTGATGCGCCACCGCAGCACGTCTTGCGCGATGGAAATACCGGCAAGCAAATAGTCGCATTGGAACAAGCGGACATCAGCGCATTGGTTGCTTCTGGATGGCAGCCGCCAGAGCGTTTCGTCGCCAAAGGTCGTGATGGCACGACAGATATTTATGGAGTGCTTTGGCGTCCCAAAGATTTTGATGCGACGAAGACATATCCAATCGTCGAGAGTATCTACGCTGGGCCGCAGGGTAATGAGGTGCCGAAGGCGTTCTCTCCGCGAAATCCTTATCAACAGAACATTGCTGATCTGGGTTTCGTGGTTGCTACGATTGATGGGATGGGGACATCACGCCGTTCTAAGGCATTTCACGATGTGTGTTGGAAGAACTTGGCAGACGCGGGTTTTCCTGACCGCATTCCGTGGTGGAAGGCAGCAGCCGTTAAACGCCCGTGGATGGATGTGTCGCGTGTCGGTATTTACGGCGGCTCAGCAGGTGGGCAAAATGCGATGGGCGCATTGTTGTTTCACCCGGAATTTTATAAGGTCGCCGTCGCTGACTGCGGCTGTCATGACAATCGCATGGATAAAATTTGGTGGAATGAGCTATGGATGGGCTGGCCAATCGGCCCGCAGTATGCAGAGAGTTCAAACGTCACGAACGCCGCGAAATTACAGGGAAAATTGATGCTGATCGTCGGTGAAATGGACGACAACGTCGATCCCGCATCGACGTTTCAGGTGGCACATGCCTTGGAAAAAGCAGGTAAAGACTTTGAGTTGGTGGTCGTCCACGGCGCTCGACATGGTGCGGGGGAGACGCCCTTTGGCTCGATGAAGCGAGCAGGATTCTTGGTTCGGCATCTGTTGGGTCGGGAGCGCTGAAGGCGAAAGAAAGAGCCCGTTCATGGGCAGCCGGAGTTTGTCCCAAGCGTTTTCCGATGAACGGTTGCCATCAGCGGCAGGTGTCGGATGGTGCCGCGCCTGCCATGAACGACCTTGCTCACGCCCCTGAACTCGCCAACGAAACCGCCCGTCGCCGGACTTTTGCCATCATCGCCCATCCGGACGCTGGTAAGACCACGTTGACGGAAAAATTGCTGCTTTATGCCGGTATGTTGCGTACGGCGGGCATGGTCAAAAATCGTAAGACCGGCAAGTTGGCGACTTCGGATTGGATGAGCATGGAGCAAGAACGCGGTATTTCGATCACCGCCTCTGCCATGCAATTCGAGTACAAGGGCC
>JANMYZ010000467.1:0-6593 GCA_031382605.1 Planctomycetota bacterium
TCGTACGCATTGTTCTGGGCCACCGCCACCCGCCGAGCCGCAGCCGCCAAGCTCCGCAAAGTGGCACGGCCTAAGCGCGTCGTCGCAAAGCTCGGCGGCGCGGGAATAGCCGGGGCAGCGATCTTCAATAACGAGGCGCGCTCCGGCAGAACCAAGTCGGGCCAGTAGAGCGCGAGCTGGCGCAATTCCGCCGCGTACCTCCGTTCATCTTTAGCCAACTGCACTTCTTGGTCAGCCACGCCACGGCGCAAACTGAGCACATCGAGTTCACGGCTGAGTCCGACGCGCAGACGTTCATCAAACTGGCGTAAATTTTCAGCAGAAATCCGCACATCCTCGCGTCGTTGCTCCAAAGATGCTTCCGCTTGTGCCACGGTCAGCCAACGAGTCGCAAGATCGGCGAGCTGCCCCTCCAGCGTGCTGTCGAATTGATCGTGCGCATCCAGCTCCGCTTCGTTCGCATCCAAAATGCCAGCGCGATTGAGTTCTCTGCTGTTCCCACGCAATAAATTCTGCGAAATCGCCAACGATACCGAACTACTATAGAAACTGTCAGAGATGACGTTCGCGCCGTCGCTGCGGGATGCCGAACTCGCGCCGCTGAGCGAGACCGCCGTACCGGTAGAAAACGGTTGCGTGAACGACAACGAGGTTGAGCCGTTTTGAGCACGAATAATTCCAGAACCATCAACCACGCTGTTCGACTGACTACGCCCTTCGCCAAAACTCGGAGAAAGACTGGCGCGTGGATTCCACTGCGATTGCGCGACGCGGGTCGATAACGCCGCGCTGTTGCGGCTGATGTCGGCATCGACCACTTCCGGGCGAGTCCGCGCCAACTCGCGACTCACGCTCAGCAGCGGCATCAACCACGCCGCCGAATCCTTGGCTGGAGCGGTTGGTGGCAACGCCGGTGGAAGCGCGGTTTCTTCTGCATGAAGCTGAGAAAAGAGAGAGACCTGAGCAAAGAAAAAGCATAGAAAAAAAGTTGCCACAGCTTGGCCGATCTGGGACCGAAGCGAAGGCAAAGAACGGAAAGGTGCTAACCACAGAGGGCACAGAGGGCACAGAGGGCACAGAGGACACCAGGAAATGCCCTTCGTATTTCCTCTGTGCCCTCTGTGGTTAAACACTTCTCTCGCTACATTTTTTGTAGGCGGTGTCGCTCGACACAGAGAAATGCCATTTGTATTTCCTCTGTGCCCTCTGTGCCCTCTGTGGTCAATCCCTTCTCTGGCTAGCTCTTTTGTAGGAGCATGAAACGAATATATCATTGAGGCCTTCCCCCGCGCAGCAGCGCGAGCGTTCCAGCGCGGGTTAACCCGAGCCATTGATAAACGATGGGTACCACGATGAGGGTAAATACCGTGGCGGCGGTCAGGCCAATGCTGAGCGACAAACCGAGGCTAGAAATAGGTGCGCCAAAAATGCGGCCATGGCTGAACGTCATCGGCACCGCTGCGGCAATGGTGGTCAAACTGGTGAGCACCACCGGCGTAAAGCGACGACGACTAGCCGCCGCCAGCGCCAGCATGGCACGATTGGAGGCTTGACCATCGGGACGCATCAGACGCGGCATCGGGACGGTGACACCAAGACGGTCGACCAAAACGACGCCGTGATTAATGACGATGCCAACCAGCAGAAACAATCCGAGCACCACCATCATATCCATCGGAATGCCGGCGATAGTGAACACGCCCATCACGCTAACGATGCCAGCCGGAACCGTGGTCATCACGGTGAGCGGCGCGAGCAACGATTCATACAAAATACACATCAATAAATAGATCACCACGGCGGCAATGGCCATGGCGATCCACAAAGCAGAGACGCCGTCGTTCCTGTCGCGACCTTGCTCGGCCAAGCGAACTTCAACCCCATCAGGAATGTGAGCCCGCGCCAAGAGTGCGGGGAAATTCCGCAGAATGCGTTTACGTTCACTCTGGCGAATGGTAACCGACAGTTCTTTTTGCGTTAAGCCGTTGCGACGTTGAATATACCCTTCCTGTGGTTGGGTCGACGATTGGACTAAGTTGAGCAGTGGTGCGTTTACCGTTTGGGCGGGCTCTTTTTGTGACGGTGCGGACGATGTCTGCGCCGATGCTGCGGTTGACGCTCGCTTTGGTTTATCCGCTTGGCTGGGAGACGATGTCGTTGGGCCTGTGCGCGGCGCGATGGTTGCCGGTTGGTACACCACGGTTTCCAAAAGACGGGGTAACGTAAGGTCGTCAGTCTTCGCGCGACCAAAGCCAACCCACCACCCGCCGGGCATCTGGGTCGAAGGCACACTGCCAGTAAACCGCGCCATTTGGCTGGCGACGTTTTCTGCTGCCCAGCCTTGTTCTTCGGCGGCGCGGGTCAGCGACAACGTGACGCCGCTACGGTTGGACCGCGAACCGCGCTCACGCTGATTGCTGCCGGATTTTTTATCCAACAACAGACCACCTTCAGCGACTAAGACTTCGTTGAGCCGTTTATGCGCAGTGGCAACGGACCTGGGATCAGGAGCGCTTAGCACAAACGACAACGTGGTGGTCTGCACTTTGTCGACTTCCTTGTCGTCATCCTTGTCGTCATCCTTTTCTTCCTGCTTTTCGCTCTCAGCCTTTTTGCTGGTGATCGTCGCTGCGTCTTTTCCTGTTCCGGCAGCAGCTTTCTCTTTTTCTGCCTTTTCCTTAGCGATTTTGAGCTTTTCTGCCCGGTCGACTTCCATCGCCGCGAACTGGGCCAAATGAAAATGTTCATCCAGTATCATTGACGGCTGCGGTGGCAGGAGGTGTACGATCTCATTTTTGATGTCATCACTGCTGCGCCCCAGCGGATCAACCGCCGTCAGATAAAACGTCAGATCGCCACCATTTCGCCACAGATAGCCCAGGACGCAGACGATGCCCAGGCGTTCGCGATGAGCGTCCAAACGGTGACTCCAGTCGGCGGCGGTAGCGGCGGCCTGGTCCATGTCGAGGTTGAAACGCATGCGCAGTTGGATGGTGCGCTCATCGTTAAACTGCCGCTCTTCTGGTTGCGGCAGGACATATAAAGCGATCAAGCCAACGCCGAGCAGCAAGCCAGTGAGAGCAAGGCCGGCCACCGGACGCAACAGAATACGTCCAAGCCAACGACCATACCAACGCTCGGTGGCGATCAGCCAACGTCCATGTCCGCCGGCCGTGCGCCCCGCTGTCAGCAATCCGTTGGGATAGAGCCGAGCGAAGGCCATCGGTACCAGAACCAACGCCACCAGCAGGCTGGCAATCAAGCTCCACACAATCGGCGCTGCCAAAGCCATCAGCCACATCCGGCCAGCATTGCTGTCGGTGACCATCACCGGCAAGAACATCGCCACGGTGGTGAGCGTGCTGACGATGATGGCCATGGCGACGGCGTTAGCCGCGCGATGCAGCACCACGCGGCGTTCGCTTGCGTCGGTGGTGGCGCGTGCGCGCAACAGCGATTCAGCGATAACGATCGCGTTGTCGATCACCATGCCGGAAGCCAGCAAGAAACCGATCAGCGAGAGCAAGCTCACGTCGGTTCCCGTAACCGCCATCGCAATACCCGCCATTAACAACGATAAGGGCAGGGCGGTGCAGACCAGAATGGCGACGCGCCAACGGCGCAGAAACAGCAGTAAAAAAATAAATGAGAAGCCCGCGCACCACCCAGCAGCAATCAGGATTTCGTGAGCAATTTCATCGAAGGCCTCATGAGAGTTGGACATTACATGCGCCGTCATGCCCTGCCCCGCGCATTCCTGCACGATCATCCGGGCAACCTCATGCGAGGTGCGATACACGTTGGCATCTGCGTTGGCATAGACTGTCAAAGTCTCGCCAGGACGGCCGTTCACCAGGGTGCGGTAACCGTCTTCAGCGGGATTGTACGGTTCGATAGTCGCGACGTCAGCCAAGCTGGTCCGCCCATCCAGGCGCATGGCGAGTAAGGTTTCCGGTGACATCGGCACGGGTAAGACGCGCACATGCCGCTCCCGCGCCAGCGCACCTTCGCTTGACGGCAAAGGAAAAGATTGGGCAACGCGTCCGGCATTGCTGATCGCCTTCGCCACCTGTTCGCTAGCCATGCTTAAAGCGGCTAAGCGGTCAGCGTCAAAAGCCACCTGCGCCGAGGCATCACGCTGGCGAGAAAGGTCGGCTTTCGCCACGCCGGGAATACCCTGCACCAAGGGAATTAACACTCGCTCCAAAAAACTACTGAAGGCCTCATCGCTCAGCTCGCCGCGATCGACTGCCGCAGTCACCAGCGGCTGCGATTGGTCCGAATAATTGTTGATCGATGCATCACGCGTGCCGGCGGGAAACCGCTGACGGTGTGAGGTAAAAGCCTGTGACAGCTGCGTCATCAGCTGGCGTGCGGTAGCGCCAGGGGCCGGTTCGACCCCCAGCGACGATCCTTGGCCGGAGGTATAACTGCGGACATTCCCGGCGGCTGGCAGGCCACGAATGATTTCCTCTGCTGGGCGGGTGATGCGATCTAAAATTTCGCGCGTCGACATCCCCGAAGCGCTTAGCGAAACGTACACTTGGTCAGGACCATATTGATTGGCGGTGAACAACCGAATCCGCATCCCAGGAATAGCCAGGCCGCCAAGCAGCAGAATCGCCAGCAAAACCGCCAAAACTCCAATGGGGCGATCGTATAAATGGCGGCGAAGTGGTGGCTGCATTGAGATCCGATTGATAAAGACTGATGAGTTGGCTCGTCGTTACATGGTTTAGAAAGCCGCAATGGGCGTTCGTGTGAGACGCCTCTTTTCTATGTCCGATGTCCTTTGTCCGATGTCCGATGTCGTATTGGGCTGACGCGCCCGATTTTTCATGGCGTTCAGACATCGGACATCGGACATGTGTAAGACATCGGACATCAAAGCATTGACCTCTGAAACTCATTTCGACCATTCGCCCCGCCGAACGACGACAGCGGGAGAAGTCCCAACCGGTCGATGACCGGGTCCGGGGTGCCGAAGGAGTAACGCTCTCAGGCCAAAGGACCGCTGCCCGACGGCGCCCTGGAAAGTCCATGGAGGGTTTTGCCCACCATGGCGCCGACGGAGTCACGCTCTCAGGCACCAGAACAGGGGACCACACTGCGCCACCGTCGACCCACGATGGCGCACGCGTCCCCTGTTGGGTCGGAGCCATTCCATGTCCAATGCATCTCTTTCCTCTCATTCTGCCAACTCCGTCGCAGTAAACGTCACTGCCAATTCTTTCGTTCATCCCGATCAATTCGTCAATCGCCACATTGGTCCGAACGCTGAAGCCCAAACAAAAATGCTCGGCGTGCTCGGCTATAAGACTTTGCCCGCCTTGATCGACGCGGCGGTTCCGCCGTCGATTCGCCGTAGTGGAGCAATGAAACTGCCAGAGGCCGGCGCTGAGTACGATGTGCTGACGCGTCTGAAAACGATGGCGGTTAAAAATCAAGTCTTCCGTTCTTTCATTGGCATGGGCTACAGCGACTGCGTGATTCCAGGCGTGATTCAACGCAACGTGCTGGAAAATCCAGGTTGGTACACGCAGTACACTCCTTATCAGGCAGAAATTTCGCAAGGTCGTATGGAAGGATTACTGACTTTCCAAACCATGGTTTGCGATCTGACGGGTTTGCCGATCGCCAATGCCTCGCTGTTGGATGAAGCTACCGCCGCCGCCGAAGCGATGGCGATGTGCATGGGCATGAAAGACGGCCTCAACCGCTTCTTTGTTTCACGCGATTGCCATCCACAAACCATCGATGTGGTGAAGACACGCGCCAAACCACTGGGCATCGAAGTGCTGGTCGGCGATCATCGTGATTTCGTTTTCCCCAGCGGCCTGGCTGGCGTTTTGCTGCAATATCCCGCCACCGACGGCGCGATAAATGATTACCGCGACTTCGCCAAGCGCGCCCACGATGCCGGAGCCTTAGTGATCGCCGCGTGCGATCTGTTGGCGCTGACGTTGATCGTGCCGCCGGGTGAATGGGGTGCAGATATTGCGGTCGGCAACAGCCAACGTTTTGGCGTGCCGTTGGGCTACGGCGGTCCGCACGCCGCCTTCATGGCCACGCGCGATGAGTTCAAGCGCTCAATGCCCGGTCGCATCGTTGGCGTCAGCAAAGATCGCCACGGCAAACCAGCGTTACGCCTCGCTCTGCAAACGCGCGAACAACATATTCGCCGTGAAAAAGCCACCTCCAATATCTGCACGGCGCAAGCGCTGCTCGCCAATATGGCAGCATTTTACGCAGTCTATCACGGCCCTGAAGGCCTGGCCGCGATCGCCAAGCGCGTCAATCTCTTAGCGACTACATTTGCCGCCGGACTCAAACGCCTGGGCTTCACCTGCGGATCAACGGAATTCTTCGACACCGTTCGCGTCACCGCACCAACGCAGAGCGCCGACATTCTGCGCTTAGCCAACGCCCGCCGCATCAACCTCCGCGCCCTCGACGCCCAAACGATTTGCGTCGCCCTCGACGAAAGAACCTCAGCAGCCGACATCCAAGAGCTGTTAGAAATCTTCAACCAAGGCAAGGCCCTCAGCTTCACCATCGAGCCTACGACATCGGACATCGGACATCGGACATCG
>JANMYZ010000489.1:0-2126 GCA_031382605.1 Planctomycetota bacterium
GTTTGATGTCAGCGAATCGCCAACTGGTCGTTTACCCGTACGACACCATCAATTTTCCCGGTTGCGGTGATCAGCTCACGACGGGCGGTTTCATTTGAAACTACTCCGGTCAACGCGACGACGCCATTATTTGCGGTGACCGTCACGCCTTTGGTTGTTTCGCCTTGGCGATCAAGGTGGTCGCGAACGGCGGCGGTGATGCGCGCATCTTCCTTGGTATGTTTCTGCTCTTGCGTGCGTTCCTGCTTGACCCGCGCGGCGCTATCTTTGCCGACGTCATCAAGTTTATCGGTGGTTTCGACCGATACTTTGAGGTGATCTTCGCGTGCTTGACGTTCTGCGGCAGAACGCTTTTTCACTATTTCAGCTTTCTTGACGGCTTCTTGCTCGTCAATTTTTGCAATTTGTTCAAGCACTTTCTGTTGAGCTTTCGCGATCTTGGCTTCATCTTTGGCAATGATTTCCGCCGACGAGCGGCGCGAATCGGCCACCTTGCTGTCGGCTACCGTCTTGATCCTGGTTGCTTCTTCACCGCTGACGGTGGTCAACTGTGAATTCGTTTCTGAATTGATGTGTTGCTCTTCGCGCTCTGCAGCGGCTCTCGCTTCTTGTTGGTGCAGCTTCAATGGCTGAATGGTCTGATCGTGATCAATAACAATTTGTTCGCGATCTTGTTTTGCCTTATCGACGACCTGCTTTTCCTCAAAGCCAAGTGTCGTCATGCGCTGTTGCAAGTCTCGCTCAATGACTTGATCGCGTCGCTCAGCGTCTTGATGAAGCGCATTTGCTTGGGCTTTGGTCTGTGGCGAATTATCGGGATATTCACTGCGGGTTGATTTCTCGTTGCAGCCCATGATGGCTAAAGCGCCTATCAAGGCGGGTACGAGAAGTGGAGAGAATGGTTTCATATTGATTCCTAAACAGGTGGTGATGAAGACAGGTTGTTATGTGAGATAATGAGGGGGATTGATTGACGCCTTCGGGCAAACTAGCACGTAATCAGTGCTGCTGTCCGAAGGCTTCGTGCACGATGTCTCAGCTACGCGAACCACGCCAGGTAAGTCCGCCGCCTACTCCGATGCAGGCGATTCCGCCTAGAAACAACCAGATCGCACGATCGGTTGGTTCACCGGTGAAAAATTTGGAAAAGCTGGAACCGACCGATTCGCTGGCGGCAAAGCCGAGCGCGACAAGAACGATTCCGATAAGAACAAGAGCGAGGCCAAAGGGGTTGCGCATGGGAAATTCCTTGGATGAGGTGAATGGTGAAAGAAGGGACAAGAAAAGAGTGGGAAATAACTGGGATCTCGTTGCTGGATCTAGCGTTTCAGCACGACTTCAGTAAGCGGGAAACGAACCTTGGTTTCGCCAGCGGCATGATCATTCGGACTGCGAAAGCCAGCCGTGGCAATCACGGCGGTGGTGTATCCGAGCGCCGAAAGCCCAAGGATTTCATCAAACGCTTTCGGATCGAAGCCTTCCATGGGGCAGGTGTCGACGCCGATCACCGCTGCCGAAGCAAGAAAAACGCCAAGGGCGAGATAGGCCTGGCGTTTTGCCCATTCCGCTGCGATCGCATGGCGAGGGCCAGTGACCAGGTCATCATTCATGGTCGTTTTGTATTTAATAAGCGTTGCATTTGGGATGTCGCGGACTGCTGCAACGCGATCAAGCCAGTGACTGATGTCAGTTTCAGTAATGCTGATGCGGGCGGCAAAGACCACGAGGTGAGAGCTATCGACCAATTGACGCTGTCCCATGGCTGGCAGCAGTAGTCTTTGCCGCATTTGTAAATCATCGATGACGATAAATTTCCAAGGCTGCAGACCATATGAAGACGGGCTGAGCACCAGCGCGCGTTCAAGGACCGCCCATTGATTGATTGGAATTTTTCGCTCGGCATCGAATTGCTTCACGGCGTAACGCCAATTCAAACAATTGAGCAGTTCGTTTGCAGGAATAAAGGTGAGCGCTTCCATGTGATGATTTCCTCGGTGGAAAATAAGTGAGTTTTAGTCGACAAGAAACGGTATCGCTATTCAGGAACAACCACGCATCAGTGCCACGATCAATAGGAGCGGCAGTGGTACGCCGATGGCCCACAGCAAGACTGTCCAATTTACTCG
>JANMYZ010000653.1:0-2078 GCA_031382605.1 Planctomycetota bacterium
AGACCGAAAAACTGTCGTGCTCAACGCCCGAAGGCGAGAAATCTGAAAGCACGTCCGCGCTACTGTAGTTAGCGGAAAC
This sequence comes from Planctomycetota bacterium, assembly GCA_031382605.1. Classification (GTDB taxonomy): domain Bacteria; phylum Planctomycetota; class UBA11346; order UBA11346; family UBA11346; genus BOG-1363. Next base: position 80 of record JANMYZ010000653.1, read on the forward strand.
GATCGCATTGTGCTCAACGCCCGAAGGCGAGAAATCTGAAAGCACATCGTGTCTCTGCGGTCCTGTGCTGGCAAGGGGTTGCTGCCGCACCTTGCATGCACCCCCTCTGCGCCATGAGTCGTGGCCGTGTTTGGTATTGAAGATCGCCACTCTGGGTAATTCAAATTCTTAGCCCGACAGTGATTTACGCCGATGGCATGGACCTGTGAGGGCGGTTGGGGGGACGTCATCAGCGTATTTACCGTCGTTTGACTATTTTCGTTGGGGTCTGTTGGGCTCATCGTCTTGGTGCTTGTTCGGGGTTCTGGGCGAAAAAATAGCCCAGCGATTACCGCTTCGTTCTGGCTCAGTCGCCGTTGGCCTTGGCAAGTCGCGGTTTCGTTACCCTACAATCGCAAAGCGCTTCTCTGCTTCAGCGACCCAATCTTCGCTGTCGTGCAGCGTGCGAATGTTGCGCGCGACGGCGTCGGGGATCGGAATCACCAACAGGTTGTCGGCGGGCAGCAGTACACGGGCTAATTCCCATTGGACGCGCATCAGTTGCCGAGGGGTTCCGTGAACGCGGAACACACTGTATTGCACGCGCTCGCCATAGCCTTCCAGGATGCTGGCGGCGCGACGGCGGCGGGCATCATCGCGCACGTCGTAGGACAATAGATTCCAATGGGCATCAGCCATGAGTAATCCTGAATGCAGTTAGCGCAGGTTGCGTTTGGCGAACAGGCCGGGTTGGCCGGTGTATTCTTTTTCCAGCAAGCGGACCTCCAATTCGATCAAGCGTGCGTAGCTCAAGCTATAGCCGGTGACCGGATGTTTCCAGGTTTCTGCCTTTCGCTCTTCGTAAATTTTTATCGCCTGCCGTCGCCCCGGCTCGGTTAGTAACCAGCCGCCTGGGCCGCAATCTTGTACGTGTTCAGTCGTCCATTGCCGCCGATTCAAACTGGAAACCACCGGCAGGTCGACCAGTGGCACGCGGAATAATTCCATGACGTCTTCAGCCAGCGGATACGCCTGACTGCGGGCGCGATGATGAAATCCCAAGCTTGGCTCCAGGCCGACTGCTAAAATCGACGCGACCACATCGCGGTAGAGCAAGCTGTAAAGAAACGACAGCAGCGCATTGCAGGCATCGCGTGGTGGCCGACGTGATCGTCCTTTGGGTCGCCACAATACATCGATTTCTGGTAGTAATAAATCAGGAAATGCCGACCAGTATGCCGCGCCTGCTTCGCCCTCGATGCCCATCAGTTCGCCGCTTTCACTCGCGCGTTCGGCGCGACCAATACAGGAACGAATGGTGACGATGGCCGCATCAATCAGCGGTGAGCGTCGGTGTTCCTGACGGGCCACCCGCAGCAGATGCCGTACCTGATCGCGCACTTTCGTTGCGACCAAACGGCGGGCCAAGCCAAGGCGCAGTGCCGGTTGGCTCAGGGCTTCATATTGGCGGATGCGTCGCTGTACGCCGCCAGACCCAGCAGAGGTGGCGCCCAAATATCGTCCGCCGCGTGACAGCCAATGGACCTGCACGTCTTTGGCCATGCATAATGCCAGCGCCTGCGTCGTCACTTGCGCCGCGCCATGAATCACGATCTGCGCGATTTGCTCAATGGGATAATCGCCAATCTTAACCCCGGCCTTGCTCCACACCGTCAAGCGTTCGCCGCCACGCGACAGGCGATCACCATTTTCCAGAACATGAACGATTAACCGCTCGACATCCGCAGGAAATAAACGCACGACATCCCACGACGGATCGCGTGCCAAGCGTTCTTCTTCTGGCAAACACACCGGCGCTAAACTACACGACAAACAGCGATTCGCCGCCGTAGTCGGAGGAGGCCGCTGATGTTCTCGTCGCAGATCGTGAGTGCGGCCGATCCAACGATCGAACTCGACCTGAGCCGCTTCGTCGATCGCTACGTCAACGGTGCGATGATTGGCGTGGTAACGCACCTGGGCGCCGATGTCCTCTGCTGCCAAGCCCAAGTGTTCTGCC
>JANMYZ010000712.1:0-2517 GCA_031382605.1 Planctomycetota bacterium
CCTTACGTCGCCCCCGTTGGGGGCTTTCGCAAACTAAAACCAGTGCGACCGCCAAGAAGAACTCAGGCCACAGACCTGTTCGTTACCCACAGCTCCCAACGTTATGGGTAATGAGCAGGCTCCAGCAGGACGGCCAAACGACGGGGCCATTGGGTTGGTTCGGTGACACACGTAAACACACGCGTAAAAGAGGTCCAGTTTTTTAGCTAAGGTCAGTCTATTCGAGAGCAAGAAAAAAGCGCACTTTCAAAGTCATGCCGAGTCATGGAACACCGAACACCAGAACACCGAACACCAGAACACCAGAGAAACAGATCAGACGTTACGTCAAAAAAGCGAAACACTTTTGGCTGATCGTTAAAAAAAGAGTCTCACTCTTTCTCTGCTCTTTTTCTCTGCTCTTTTTCTCGGCTCTTTCTCTTCTCTGGCACTCGGTGTTCCATCCATCGCGGTTTTTATTCTCAAAGGCAAAACCTTCATGCTTCAATCTCGCCAGCCCAACGTTGTCGTCAGACAGTAGGTAACGAATGGCACATCCCCATGGGTAAGCCGCAATAAAAAGTCACTAAAAGAATAGTTCATCGATACTTCATCGACACTTCATCGACACAAAGTGATGATGAATAGTGATGATGAATAAGGAGCAGTGGCAACCGTGCACGCATCCATGATTCACCATGTTGAAAAAATAAATAACGCGAGGTATCATGTGCGTTGTTCTACCTGGATAAGAAAAGGCTCTACGCAGAAAGCTTTGTTAAATAATAGTTGTCCGGTTTTATGGCTAAATGAAGGTCTATCATGAGACATCGACGGCTTTTCATCGCGAGGCGCATTTTATGCTAAAAAAACTACCTGCTTGTCCTGCCGATAATCGACGCGCGTTTCGAGTGATGCATGGGCGTCAGGCACGTTGGGGCTTCACCCTTTTTGAAGTCAGTATTTCGCTGGTGCTGGTCGCCTTTGGGGTGATTAGCGTGATGATGTTGTTTCCGATTGGGATTAAGGCTGAGCAGATGGCGCGGATGCGTATTTTTGCCGCCGTCAAAGCTGAAGAACTTTTAGACTCATTCGCGACCGTGACGAAAGACAACCCAGGAATTGATGTGGAGGCGCCATTTGCCTGGGAAGTCGCCGTGGCTCATCGTCCGTTGGTGCCGGATTTGGAAGTAAGCATGTCGAGTCCGCGTAATGGTGTCATGACAGTCCCTCTGGACATTGTCCGTCGTCTTGAAAGTGAAAACGATGAGATTCAAAAAGTTATCCAGCAAGGTGGTCATTTATATTACTCCAAGGCCACGGGAACGTCGGGATTTCAAGAGAGCGCCGAGGGCTTTCGTAACAGTCCCAAAGATCCATTAACCCAACGGGTTGTCTTTGCCGTGCTGGGCAGTGCGCAAAATAATGCGGTCAGTATTCTGCCGCAAAAAGCGTGGCCTTATTATAATGCGTATCCATCTCCTCCGTCGTATGGATTGGTGGGTGGGTTCCTTACCCCGATTGCACAATCCGTTTCGACAGCGAACAAGAAAAATGTGTATTTTAGGGATTCGGAAATTCCATCCGCTTTGTCACCGGATTCTACTGACACAGGTTTTATGGAAACGAATATCAACGATGATAATGAATACGCATTTGCTTTATGGGAAGGAACGAATGGCGGAGTCGCGCCGTCTGCTAGCGGTGAAACGGTAACCGGGTCGTTGGATCCTGACATCCGATTGGTTTTCACGAATGGGTATCGTCCATATCTATTAAGTCCTCTTTACAACTACGATAAACTTTCTGTTGACGAAAGAGATTATTTTGGTGTTCCAGCTGTCCCGCCCACTGACCCACCCACGTATACTCGCGCACGATACTTTAAAACGTTAGAAGGAGCCATCCGCTATGTACAAGCTGCGTTATGGTACTGCGAAAGACCCATTCCGGGGAGTACAACAACAATTAGCAGTGCCTATTACAATCCAGCAACAACTCCAACGAGCGCTCAAGCAGCGGTCACTATGGCCCAGACTCAAACAGACGCTTTTCGTTCAGTTCCATCAGCGCAAAAGTGGAAATATGTGCAAGCGATGCGCTTTTTGGCGCATGCCACTTCTTGTCTATCTACTTATCCAACGGCAATGACGGGAATGACTATCCCTCCAGCATTAACATTATTACCAATCTCAACTCCAGATTTTCCCTTTGCAAAAAAAGACAGAGCAAATCCTGCTACTCCACCAGTGCCAACGCCGTCGATTACCATAGATAAAAACAAGATCGTTTACTACCACGAGTTAGCCATGCGCATGGCAATGCTCTACGCGGCTAGTCAGCCCTACGACTGGGGCGCGCCGCGTCCAAGTCAGCGGGCGTTATTTACCGACAATCCGCTGCTGGAGTACGATATTGTTCCTTCTCCAGCTGTCGTTGATTCGTTTACGAATAATGACACGGCTATTAATCCTGATAATGCGCCTACTGCTCCAACACGAATACCAATATCTGGCGCCCCAGGAGTATTTGGCAGCC
>JANMYZ010000726.1:0-7197 GCA_031382605.1 Planctomycetota bacterium
GCCCTCCATCCAATGCGCTTTCACCTGGGCATTCAGCACGAGATCCGGCTGCTTATCCGCGCCCATCGCCATCGCCGAAATCAACAAAAGCGCACACCACCAACTACCATGCAAACGGAACGATCGCCGCTGTTTCATCAGCGTTCCTTGATGCAATTGATCGACGCGAACAATAAGAGCCATGGGTTTCCCTTTGCGAACAGACGCATTTCTGTCGCGAAGCTAGCTGCCTCCCCCTGATGAGTTAGTTGAGGTGAATGGTATCTCGATCAACCGAGTCATAGACTCTGGCGAACGCTTCGATGCCCCCCTGCTATTCGTGCTCAACCTAAAACCGCAGTAGGAATTCTTCGCAAAGCCACCTGACGATCCTTCCGATGACGGCGCAACAGACGATCATGGAAATTACGTGACTGAGCATGCAAGCGCACGTTACCGAATCACCGTAGACAGCTTTGCGCGACTCTTAGGCTGATCGTCATGTCAATTTTATCCGCCACTGTCAGAGCGCTTCCCTTTAGTAGGTCTTTTGTGTCGTTAATGGCTGACCGCTATTTTTATGCTCGTGGTATGTGGCTTCGTTCTCTGCGCGTGATGGTGATCATAGCGCTCACCGTCACCCTGTCTTTGGCTGCAGTAAAAGAGCCAATTATTGGCGTAAAAGAAGGTGAGCCGGAGCGGATAACACGAGTCAATGCAGGAAAAGGTGTGTGGAAGATCATGGCCATGGGAGACGATGCGACCTACCGTCATTGGTTGTCGATCTGTCTGGATTTGCCCGCAGGCGAAGCGTTGCGCTCTGCCTGTGTGGCGGAGTTGCGGTCGCTGAATCCATTACCGAGTGTGTTGGTGTCGGGTTTTCACGTGGCGCACGCCGAATTACCGGGCGCCGACGATCCATGGATGCTCGCGATTGGCGCAGAGGTCCCGATTCCCGTTGCGCGATCGGTGCTCGTGGCTGTACGAAAAATTCATAGCGGTCCGTTGGCAGTACGTGGCTGGAATAATTCGGATAAAATAATCAGCGTAAGCCCGCTGCCGATGGATGACCAAAGGCTGACGAACGCCGCCGCGCTGGGTTGGCTTTGTGGTCCGCTCAGTGACGCTGACTTTCGCAGTTTGCTGCTTCCTCGTCTGGGTGAAATTGAAACCAGGCCGCCGGCCGAGGTCTCTGATTTGCCGGGAAATACCGTCGTGGATCTCGATTTGCGCACAGAGAACGGCAAGCAGCCAGAATCGATTTCGGTACTCACCACCACCGGCGGAACCTGGACGCCGTCAGGCTTATTTTTACCAGGACATCGTTTACTGCGCTTTCCTCAACGATACCCGGTGCGAATCATTGATGCGCCAGTGCCTACGGCGTCGTACAGCGCGGAGGTCAGCCTGCCGGATGATCTAGGACGTTCGCTGACCGTGACGTTGGTCTTATTTCAGGCTTCTAACGAGCCCGAGCGCGACAATCTTTTTACCCTTGGCCGACGCAGTCGGTGGCTGAGCGCACAGACCGGAAAAGCAGAAGCCATATTCGTGGGCCTAGAAAATCGCTGGACGCTGTTTCCTGCGCTGTTTCCTAGGCCAGTGGAATTACAGAGACCCATGACGCTTGCTCTTGGCCAATGGCACACCGTGACGATCGGGGTGAATGATGGCCGGCAAAATCTACGCGTCATGGTGGATGGCCAAGCCGCCGCAGACATTCTCCGCCCAGAAATAAAGGGCGCGGTTATTCCTCAGCGACTTAATGAAGCAGGCAATAACATCTTGTCGTTTGTTGACCCAGGGACACCACGTCATTTCCACGGTTTTATTCAGCGGATTATGGTTCATCGCGGACTATTGTCCGTTGCTACGATGTCGAACCTGCACCGCTCATTGCCGACCAAGGATCTCGCTCCACCACCACGCGCGCTCTTATTACAGGCTCTGACCGGGGATGATCTTTCCGATCAAGATTCCGACGAGCCCAAGCAACCCAAGCCAGAAGACGTCAACGATTTCTGAGCTGATTAATTACGGCGCGCTCACTTGTTCTCCATTTTGATATGAAATCCAGGTGTACGGCAACGATCCGCCATCTTTTTTCAGAACCATACGAAAACTGGTGAGACTGTCTCCGGTTGCGGATGTTCGGGTGAAGGTCTCGCTCGCAAACCAGCGCTCGCTCAGTCCGTCTACAACCGCGACACGAGGATTGATGCAGACAAAACGAACATCAATTCCTGGGACATGCGGACTTAATATGAGTTCGCCCTCGTAGATCTGTGATTCGCCGGGGAGATCACCGACGTAGGTAATCGAAGTGTTACTATTCGACAGGATATTCACGACTTGGAGATCCCAGCGGCGAAGCACCACCGCTTCCGTGCCAACGGTTTGGTCCATGGCATCGCGCTGTCGGCCACATAATTCCATGGTTCCGTGCCCCGGCTTCAATGCGCGTAAGCGGATTTCGGCTTGTTTGGGACTGATGATTTTAATGGAAGTTTCAAATGCGTTATCCGGCGTGGTTCGCAGCGTGAGTCCGGTTGCCGGCACGTCGATATCAACCAGGACGCGACGATCATATTCGTCAGCGCAATACAGCGTCGCTGACAATGCCTGTGGTTTCATATTTATTGATGCGTCCTGCGCTGCGCAGAGGGACGCAGAAAAAAATGCGGAAAACAATAAAGCGGCAAATGACATGCGCATGTTGGTCTCGTATTGCTGTGGTCGATCGAAGTCGACCTGACGACGATCACTGGTGATCAGATGCCGTCGGCTCACCTTGTCTATGCTGCGAGCCACTTGAAATTTAGTCCCACAAACTTCATTAGAAGCTCCTAGTCAATTCGTCAGACGCGGTTTTTATCAGGTCGAATTTCATTCGACTTTACGGTACTCTTCATCGCGGCATTTAGGATTATGACCGCTTCGACATCGCTCGATGTCGCTCGACCTTGTCATCATTCCACTCGGCACAAGAATCTGCTCATGGCGAGTAAAGCACCAGCATTCCTTATGACCATTCAACAAAAGTGGGATAAGACCCTGGATGCCAATCATGAACCGGGCAAGACCATCAGTGCAAACCGTGCGGCAACCCAACGTATTCCCAAGAGCTCACTCACCGAAACCGTTCACCCACTCGGTTATCAGGTAGGTAAGGAACTGGGCCGTGGTGGTCTGGGATTGGTCAGCACGGCGAAACAACTCATTTTCGATCGTTCGGTGGCCATCAAGCGCTTATTAAGTGGAGCCAGCGATTCAGATGCGTCGATGAAATTCTTTGCCGAAGCGCTGATTACTGCTCAGCTTGAACATCCCAATATCGTGCCAATTCATGATTTAATTACCGATAGTGACGGCCAGTTGCAGTTGGTCATGAAACGGATTGAGGGGCTTTCCTGGCGCGATTTGTTGTTTCCGCGTAATAAAGAACAGCTGGTACGAGCACAAGACTTCGCGATCGATGACCATTTGGATATTTTACTGAAAGTCTGTGACGCGGTGTCGTTTGCCCACCAGAAGGGAATCCTGCATCGCGACCTTAAGCCGGAAAATATTATGGTCGGCACATTCGGTGAAGTGCTGGTGATGGATTGGGGCTGTGCCGTCGCCTTTGGTGACGGCGGCCATCATCCCGCGGTTCCACACATTCATGAGGCACCGCAAATATCAGGAACGCCCAGTTACATGGCACCAGAAATGGCGCTGGAGCAAACCGAACGCATCGGGCCACACAGTGACGTTTATCAGCTTGGCGCTGTGCTCTATGAAGTATTGACGCTGCAGAGACCGCATCGCGGCGCGAGTGTCTATGCGGTGCTGGCCGATGCGATCCAAGGGCGCGTCGTGCCGCCGGCACAGGCCGCTCCTCTGCGCAATATTCCTGACGAACTTGCCGATATTTGTTTGGCTGCTTTGGTCAAAGACGTCGATGCGCGAATTAAGATGGTCAGCGAATTTGCCCAACGGATTAAAGATTATCGTCGTCATGCCCAAGCGATCGCCTTGGAAGCATCGGCGCGCGCTCATTTAACCGCAGCCGTGAAACAGCGAAAAAGTGCGGATGATGATCTACGTAAAGCCGTCTCTGCTGCCGAACAAGCGCGCGAGATCTGGCCAGGTTGGCGGACGGCAGAACAAACCCAACTGGACGCGACGCTGGCCTACGCCCGCCATCATTTAGAGGTCGGCGCTGCGACGTTGGCAGTCGTGAACGCCAATCGAGCCATGACGTTGGCTCAAGAACTTGGCCGCAAGGATTTGGCCACCATCGCCATCGCCTTGAGCGTGAAGGCGCGCGCGACGGCAGCAACTCAGGCTGCTCGTCAGCGTCAACTGCGGTTGGCCCGCATGGGCTTGGTTGCCGCATCGGTGGTCTTGGTTATTGGGCTTGCCATCTTTTTGATGGTGGTCACCGCCGAACAGCGCCGCACGCTTGCCGAACAGCAGCGCACCGTCGCCGCTCTGGCCGAGGCGAAACAGGCATTGGCCGAATTGACCAGCGAAAAAACCGCACGCACAAGTGACCAAAAAACATCAGCTCCGGCGTTGATCGCTCAGGCGCGCAAGGCCATTGCGGCAAAGGACTGGAACGCTGCCATCACCGCGCTCAACACCGCCATTGAGTTCAATCCGAAATTGACCGAAGCACATCAATTGCTCGCCAATGTCTACGCTGCCGCCAAGCGTTTTGACGAAGCCCAAAAGGCAGGCCTGCGCTGGCAGGAAACCTCGAATGGTGAGGCCAATGCCACCCAACTCATCACCCTCTGCCGGACGCTGGCCGCGAAGCTAAATTCGGTGAAGACGGCTGAAACTCAACTCCAACTCACTGAATTATTTGAACGGCAAAGTCTTTATACGTTGGCTGAAACGACGGCGATATCTCACGAAAAACGGCTAGAAATCTATCGTAAACACATCGATACAGCGTGGCCCGGCGTGGGCGCTGGGATCAGCATGCGTGAGGACGGCAAACTGGTGGCGGCGCTGTCTGGCAATCCGCGCGGATTTACCGGACGATCGACCGTCGTCGATCTTGAGACCCTTCGCGGCCTGCCCTTTGCTGAATTAAATCTCACTTCTACGGGCGTGAAAAAAATTGACGCGCTGGCTGGCATGCCCTTGGAAGCATTATCGCTTGAGCAAACGGCCATCAGCGATTTATCGCCACTGCGTGGCATGGCCTTGAAAGAACTCAACATCAGCCAGACCAAAGTTTCAGACCTGACGCCGTTGCACGGCATGCCGCTCAAAACATTGAACATGAAAGAATGCCAAGTCACTGATCTCACCCCGCTGACGGGTGCGCCGATTTCTGACATCGTCATCGGTACGCGAGTGCAGAATCTCACGCCATTGCGTGGCATGCCGTTGGAACTGTGTGAGATCATCGCCACTGGCGATCTCGATCTATCGCCACTCTCGGCGTCACCGCTGGTGAGCTTTTCCGTCGGCACTTCAGGGATAATCGATCTTGCGGCGCTGCCAACGTCCCTCAGCACCCTCAACCTGTGGGGGACCACGCTACGTCGAACAGCTGATCTGAAGCGCTTTAATCTGCATGCACTTCAGTTTGATTCGGTCAACCCGGCCATCGATATCCACCATTTGGCGAGTGAAAAATTAGAGACTTTCAGGGCCTATCGGACTCACCTTTTGGCATTTGACTCATTTTCAGCACCACGCTTGAAATCATTTAGCTTTGGCACTCATGGCGACATTCATTCGGGAATCATGACCGACCTTGACCTAGCATCTTTGATGGCAAGCCCGCTGACTGAAATTCAAATGGGCGACATGACGCCCAAAACATGGCGCTCTTTATTTGCCTTACGTCAGTGCCCAACGTTGACCAAGGTCTTCATCGATAATAATAATGCCTGGATTCCCGTTGCCGATTTCTGGCGCCGCTATCGACCAGATTCGATCGGCATTGGCAAAGAATAAGGTTCTGCGGCGTGGCGTGTGGTTTTGCACAGAAGCTCGAAGTGCTTCCAGGTAACTAGACGGCGATCCTATCCGCTTCAGCATTGAAGCCGCATGCAGACGGAACGCATTCTTACTCCGCGATTGATCATCTGCTTGTTGGTTGGCGGATTATTGGCGGCGCTGTCGCTGATGATGATCGGCGATCCCATTCAGGCGCGGGCGGTGGCGATTGCGGCGTTTTGTTTGGTCTTGTGGTTGGGCGAAGCAGTGCCGGCGTTTGTTCCGACGTTTTTATTGCTGGCGGCGGTGCCACTTTTGCTGACTGGTCCAACCTATCAGCTGTCTTCGGTGATGCAGTGGATGGCGGATCCGGTGCTCGTGCTTTTTTTTGGCGGGTTCACCTTGGGCGCGGCGGCGCAGCGCTACGGCATTGATGCCAGCATTACCAGCTTGGCGGTCAGTTGGTCAGGAGGTCATCGGCAGCGGTTATTAATCTTCGTGATGATCGCTACGGCGTGTTTGTCGATGTGGATGTCGAACACCGCAGCGGCCGCGATGATGTTGGCCGCGCTGCGTCCGATGATCAGCGGTTTATCGAGCGGCGATGCTTTTCGCGCGGCGCTGTTGGTCGCCATCGCGGTGGCGGCAAATCTGGGTGGCATGGCGACGCCGATTGGCAGCCCACCGAATGCCATCGCGGTCGCTACTTTGGAAGCGGTTCAGCCGATCAGCCTGCTGGGGTGGATGCTCTTTGGCGTGCCGTGTATGGTGCTTTTGCTGGTGATTGGTTACGGCTTATTGGTGGTGCGATACCGCGTTCGTACGACTTCGGCGCCGATGCCGGTAGCTGCCGTGGTGCCCATTCACGGTCGACGGTCGTGGGCGGTGGTGGGGATATTTAGCCTCATGGTCACGGCCTGGTTGACCGAGCCGTTGCATGGCATTGCGGTGCCGGTGGTCGCGGCCTTGGGTGCCGCAGCGTTTTTTGGTTCTGGTCTGCTTTCGGTCAAAGATTTATCACGCATCGATTGGTCGACACTCATTTTAATCGCCGGCGGTTTGGGCTTGGGTCAATTATTACAACATTCTGGATGTATTCAGTCGGCGGCCCAGGCGATCGACTGGAGCGTCTTGCCGTCGTCGCTCAGAGTCGCCGCGTTGGTCGCGGTCGCCGCGTTAATGTCCGCCGTTATGAGCAACACCGCAACGGCGACGATGATCATTCCGCTCGCGTACGTGCTCGATCCATCGCCAGCAACGCCCGTATTAGTCGCC
>JANMYZ010000011.1:0-2941 GCA_031382605.1 Planctomycetota bacterium
GCAGAGTGCCATCCGGCGCGCGACGCTCAACCGCTTATCAGACCGTTTCTGCTCGGCTCAGTTCATGGTGTTGTGCTTTAGGCAGCGAGCGGTCACGGCCGGTTAAACGATCAACCGCGCTTTCGGCCTGTGCGGCAAGATCAGGAATGCCGACGCCTTCGTAGCCGTTGCCAACTAAGGCGAAGCCCGGCAGCTCGCGTTCGCGCGTGCGGATGACTTGGACATTTTCCTGATGGCCGAGGACATATTGGGCCATTGCTTTCGGCCAGCGATGAACGCGGGTAAAGAGCGGGTCGCCCTGCACGCCAAGTAGGTCGCGTAAATCACGCAGAACTCCGCCAACCAGATCGCTGTCACTGCGGTCGAGCAGGTTTTCGTTTAATGCACCACCAACAAAAGCGCGCAGCAGCACATGCCCGACCGGAGCGCGGTTGGCGTATTTATGGTGACCAAAAGTGCAGGCGATCAGCGAGCGTCCTTCGACGGCTGGCACGACAAATCCCGCAGCAACCGGAAGGTTTGGCACCTGATGGGCGCGCAGTGCGATATTCACCGTGACCACGCCCGCGTAAGGAATCGTCGCGAGTTTGTAAGACAAAACGTCGTCGAGTGACTTGGTAATTTTCGCCGCCGCATGCGCAGGAAGCGCGACCACGACCTGATCGAAGTGACGATACCCGTCAGCGAGCGAGAGCGTGTAGCCACCGTCTTTTGCGCGTGCGATGGTGTCGACCTTGGTATTTAAAGCGAGGTCGCAGCCGGGCTCTTTGAGACGTTCGACCAAACGATCGATCAACGTTTGCAGGCCGCCATTTAAGCTGGTGAATAAACCATACCGTGGGCCGCGCGCTGACGCGATGGCTTGGTCTTTGGCTCGATGGCGCATGGCCTTGATCAAACTGCGATGCTCGCGTTCCATGTCTAAAAATTGCGGCATGGTCGCGCGCAGACTGAGTTGTTCCGGGTCGGCGGTATAAATGCCGCTGACCAGCGGTTGAGCGATGCGCTCTAGGGCTTCGCGACCCAGGCGACGACGGACAAATTCGGCCAACGATTCTTCTGGCAGGCCAGCACGCCGTCGAGGCAGAATGAAATCCAGCGCCATCCGCAATTTACCCGGCCAACTGATAATCGGCGACAGCGCGAACGGCCACAGTTTCGCGGGCGCGAGCAAGTACAGGCCTTCGGGAATCGGTAACAGACGTCGACCTTTGACGATCAAACTGGAACGCGCAAATTCCTGCGTCGGCTGAAGCGCCTCGTCCAATCCCAGATCATGAATGAGCTGAATTCCAGCAGGTTTCGAGCGCACGATGGAATCCGGTCCATGCTCTAACGTAAAGCCTTGCTCGTGTGATGAAGCAATCACTCCACCAAGCCGCGCGCCCGCTTCGTACACCGTGACGCTGACCGCAGTGTTGGTTTGTTTGGCGTGCTCACGCAGGCGAAAAGCGGTGGCCAAACCACCGATGCCGCCGCCGACAATGGCGATGGATTTCATGCCGCCGTCGTCCAAAAAATATGTGGTCGTTTGGTCTGGAAGCCTGGAAGTCCGGAAGACTTAGCGCTGCGTGCGGGCATGCACATGTTCGACCAAGGCCTTCGCCTGCTGGGGATCGGTTTCTTTGATCACGCCGTGGCCCAAGTTGAAAATATGGCCTGGGCGGCCGCCGACTGTGGCCAACACGGCGTCAGCGCCGCGCAGTAAACGGTCGCGTGGGCCAAGCAATAAACACGGATCAAGATTGCCTTGTACGGCAATGCGCGATGGGCCGCCGCAGCGTTCCCAGGCGGTGGTCAGATCGGTGGTGGTGTCGACGCCGATGACGTCAGCACCGCACTCCGCGATCAGATCGGACAGATGGCTGGTTTCCGTGCCGAATAAAATCACCGGTACGCCTGGGGTAATTCCAGCAACCAAAGCGCGCAAATGCGGTTGAACGAACTCGATAAAATCCGCGCGGGTCAGATGACCAACCCACGAATCAAAGACCTGCACGCAACTAGCGCCGGCAAGAATTTGCGCGTTGAGGTAAGGAATCAGCGTCGCGACTAAGCGCGCCATGAGCGCGTTCCAAGCACCTGGGTCGCCGTACATGAATGTTTTGGTATGCGCAAACTGGCGGCTGGATCCGCCTTCGATGGCGTACGCCGCCAACGTGAATGGCGCGCCACAAAAACCGATCAGCGGAATGTCGCTGGGCAATTCGCCGACCGTGCGACGAATCGCTTCGTGAACGTAACCGAGCTCTGCCGCAGCCACCAACGGATCACGCAAGAGATTCACCGCTGCCGCATCACGAATCGGACGGCCAAGCACGGGTCCGTCACCTGCAGCGAACGTCAGCGGCAATCCGAGCGCTTCGAGCACCACCAAAATGTCACTGAAAATAATCGCCGCATCGACGCCCAGCCATTCACGGGCATAGAGCGTGACCTCGGCAGCCAGGGCCGGATCTTTGCACAAATCCAGAAACGAACGTCCGCTGCGAATGCCGCGATAATGCTGCATATATCGCCCAGCCTGACGCATCAGCCAGACTGGCGTGCGGGTAGTTGCCTCACCCCGGCAGGCGCGCAAAAAATGCGATTCCCACAAAGGCGCAGGAAGTGCGAGGACGTTGCCAGCAGTGCGTATTCCAGGACGAAGCATGGCGCGGAAGTTAGGCGAGGTCTGGAAGTACGGAAGTCCTTAACGCGACCAGGCACGACTTGGCTTGTCGATGCCTTCAACCGAGAAATCGCAGCAGCAATTCAAATTTCCACCGCAAAGGCGCAAAGACGCTAAGGAAATCAAGGAAAGGGCTTTTTAAGGCTCTGCGGCGATTCGAGTGGGTTCACGTTCATTGGACAACTAAAGAAGAAAATATTGAACAGGAGGCGCGGAGACGCGGAGAATGGAGGAGGGGAAGAAACTTGCCGGAGAGAATGCGCCTTTTCC
>JANMYZ010000038.1:0-5749 GCA_031382605.1 Planctomycetota bacterium
CAGGCACGCTGACGGTCGGAACCCAAACGGTCGAATTTACCCTCACCGGCCCTGGAGCTTTGCAGGCGATGAGGGATCGCGGCCAATGGACTACGGCGACGGCTGAGCAAGGCACCGGTATCGGACTTTTTTTCTGGTCAGCGCAAACCAGCAAAGCCATGCTGAAAGTGCGCGCGGTTGATTTTGCGCCACCGACTTCGCCTGCGGTTGTGAAGCCACAGCTGACAGCACTTCGTACGGATAGTTCGGCGACCACCGGGCAACGCTGGTCACTGTCAGTGCGGCCTCAGCCATTTCCTGGTAATCCATTTGATCCGACGCAATTTAGCATTGATGCGGTGATCACTTGACCGGATGGCAGTCAGACGCGCATTCCTGGGTTTCTTGATCAGGCGATGACCAACGACGATCGTGGCGATCGCGAAATCGTGCGTCCGAGCACCGCCGACACTTTTGCCGTGCGTTTTCGTCCACGTCAACCTGGGCGTCATTCGATTCGCTTGGAAGCCCGCTGGGGCGGAGCCGAAGGCACCGTAGTTACCTTGGATGTGCCCCCGCTGATGGTTGGCGGAAGCGCCTGGGATGACTACG
The DNA here is from genome assembly GCA_031382605.1 of Planctomycetota bacterium. Classification (GTDB taxonomy): domain Bacteria; phylum Planctomycetota; class UBA11346; order UBA11346; family UBA11346; genus BOG-1363. The sequence goes on from JANMYZ010000038.1 coordinate 592, forward strand.
TGCGCGTGGACAGCAAAGATCCTCGTTTCTTTAGCGTCGACGGCAAATTCTGGTGGGGGCGTGGTCCAAATTTACGTTCAGTCTACGACACCCGAGGTGCCGATCATCTGCGCACCCTTCTGACGCCCGATCGCGGCACGCTGGCATACGAGGCTTATTTGCGTCGCCTGGCCGCCAACGGTGCCAACGCCGTAGAGATATGGCTGAGCTCGTGGAATCTGGCGCTGGAATGGCGCGGCGACTGGCCGGGATTCTTCGGCCAAGGTCGTTATAATATGGAAAACGCTTGGCGCTTAGATCGCGTACTCGACTTAGCGCAAGAACTTGGTCTGCGGGTCAATTTGGTGGTCAATAATCACGGCCAAGCGTCAATTAATAATGATGCGGAATGGGATAGTAATCCCTACAACCGCCAACGTGGAGGCCAAGTCCGCGAAGCATCGGAATTCTTTTCCGATCCCTGGGCCATTGCCGGACAAGAACGTGCGCGACGATATCTGATTGCACGCTACGCCGATCATCCCGCTATCATGGGCTGGAAACTGTGGTCAGAGGTCAATCTCACGGCTGGCGCTTCCAGCGATGTTCGTCGCTGGCATGAACAGGCGGCGGCTTCGTTCAAGGCGCTTGATACCTATGGTCATCCGGTGACCACGCATTGGTGCGGAGATTACAACTTAGTTGATCGTACGATCGCTGCGCAAACCGGCATCAATTACATCTGCATTGATGCTTATCACGGTACCGACCAAATGATCGCTGACTTGCTGTGGCGCAGCACCATGGACCCTGCTCCGCGTCGGGGCTTGGCGCAGTTTGAAAAACCAGTGCTCACTACAGAATTCGGCGGCAATTGGGATGCCTGCCCGGAACCACAAATGATCGCCGAACATGCCAGCGGACCATTCGCCGGTTTAGTCAGCGGCCACGCGGGATCGCCGATGCTGTGGTGGTTTGAATGGCTTGATCAAGGCAATCGCTTCGACCCTTATCGCGCTATTTCCGCTTTTATTAAAGATGAAGATTTGCGCGGAACTACCGCCCGCAGCATCGTTATGAGCGCGAACAGCCCACGTGGCGCGCTGTGGTGTCGTGCTTGGGCACGACCAGGCCACATGCTAGGTTATTTGCTCGATCAATCATGGGGACGTTATGGCGGCGATGCGACCACCATTGAAAACGCCACCCTGGATGTCGGCACCAATATCGCGCAGGGAAAAATGGTCGTAGAATGGTGGGATGCGGATGGCGGCGCATGGCACAACGCGGTAACGGTCGTTCATCCAGGCGGACCTCTTCAGATTAAAATTCCGCCTTTTCAGCGTCACCTCGCCTTCAAACTATTTCGCCCGGAGTAGTTTCGTCCGCGCGTTCGGCAACCACGTGTGCCGTGAATAATTCCAGTGACATCAACGTATTTCCTCCGTCAACGTAATGCTCTTGCTCTTTCTGAAGGTCGACACGCTGTCGTCTCGCAACCGTTTGAAACCGAGGTCCTGATGTTCTCGTTCCGTCCACTTTGCCTGTCCGTCACTCTTGCTGCGTGCGCTACTTTTTTGCCAGCCTTCTTGTCGACCGCAGACGCTGCTGAGAAAAAAAAAGCCGCTTACAACAGTAAAGACGGTAATTACGGCCCTTTTGTCAGCCACTGCAATGAAGCCAGTTTCCCGGTAAAAAATAACTACGCCTACAAAGGTGTGGTGGTCAAACTTGCTCCCGACAACTATGCTAATCTTTGCTTTGATACCGAACTGATGCGCGTGTCGTGTGCCTGGGACGGCGGATATCTCAAGCTGCCCGGCGGTCGTGATGGCATTGAAGGGCATCCTATCGTCAGCGGTAATCCTGCCTTCGGCACCAAGATTGGTCCTGGATGGTCGAAAGGCGGTAGCTTCACCGATCCACGTTTGAATGCGCAAGGTCCGTTGCCCGCTGACTGGGCGAAATGGAAAGGCCTGCATATTGACGGTGCTCGCGTCATTCTGGACTACACCGTTGGCGGTGTACGAGTGCTCGAAGCGCCTGCTTACACCGCTGCCTCGACCGCTGCCTCGACCGCTGCCTCGACCGCTGCCTCCACTGCAGAAAGCGCGATCTTTCAGCGCGCCATCACGATCGCTGCGACCAGCGAACCGCTCAGCTTGCTGATCTGCGAAGAAGACGGCGCCATCGCTGCGGTTGCTGGTGCCAGCGCCACTCTCGGTAGCGATGCCGCCACCACGGCGGTGGTGCTGATTGGTACTGCCGACGGCGTCAAATTGGAAGCCGATGGCACGCGTCTGCTCTTGACGTTAGCGCCCTCGACGAAGTCGCGTTCGTTCGTGCTCGCCCTTGCGCGTGGAGCCAAAGACGCCGCCGTATCGGCAGCCAAGTCTTGCATGGCAACTGCTAAAGATCTGACGGAGCTGCCTGCGCTTACCAAAGGCGGCGAACCGCGTTGGGGCAAGCCGCTTGCCACGACCCTGACCAAAGATCCGGGGACTGGTCCCTACGTCATCGACACCATCGCCGTGCCGCATGATAATCCGTGGAAGTCGTACATGCGGCTCACGGGTTTCGACTTCTTTCCCGATGGTCGGGCAGCGGTGTCGACCATGGATGGCGACGTGTGGATCGTTTCGAGTATCAAAGATGGCGAGTCGCCCCAGTGGCAGCGTTTTGCCACCGGCCTCTTTCAGTCGCTCGGGGTAAAGATTGTCGACCAGACGATTTTTGTCCTCGGCCGTGACCAAATCACCAAACTGCATGACCTCAATAACGACGGCGAGGCTGACTTTTACCAGAACTTCAATAACGACTGCATCGTCACCCATAATTACCATGAATTCGCGCTTGATCTGCAAACCGATAAAGCGGGAAATTTCTATTACGCCAAGGGCACGCCCTGGCCGCCGGAAGCAAAGTCGCCTCATCAAGGAACCATGTTTAAAGTAAGCAAAGACGGTACGACATCAGAAATTATCGCTACCGGCCTGCGCGCGCCCAATGGCCTGGGCATGGGTCCCAATGATGAGCTAACCTTCAGCGACAATCAGGGCCACTGGATGCCGGCGTGTAAGATCAGCCTGGTTAAAACCGGTGGTTTCTATGGCATGATGCAAACGGCGCACCGCAGTCCCGCGCCCACGACTTTCGATCAACCGCTGTGTTGGCTGCCGATGAACATCGATAATTCCAGCGGCGGCGAGGGCTGGGTCAGCAGCAACAAGTGGGGTCCATTCGCGGGCCACATGGTGCACACGTCGTACGGCAAAGGGACGTTCTTTCTGGTCATGCATGAAGAGGTAAAAGGCCAAACTCAAGGCGGCGTGGTCAAATTTCCGCTCAACTTCGTGTCTGGTATCATGCGCATCCGCGAGAACCCCGTCGATGGCCAGATCTATGTCCTCGGCATGCGCGGGTGGCAAACCAGCGGCGCCCAACCGGGAGCCTTCCAGCGCGTTCGTTGGACCGGCAAACCAGCCTACATGCCAAAGGCTCTGCACGTTCAAGCTGGTGGCATCGCCATTACGTTCACTGACGCGTTAGCGAAAGCAGAGGCCACTGATCTGAGTAATTACGGAATTATCCAATGGAACTATAAATGGACTGACAAGTATGGCTCACCCGATTTCAAGGTATCAGATGGTCAGCCAGGCCGCGATGTGGTAACGCCAACCGCAGTGACTCTCTCCGCCGACGGCAAGACGGTAACGCTGACGATCCCAGATCTCAAACCCGTCAACCAAATGAAGATCACCGTAAAAATTAGCGCCGCTGATGGCGAAGTCGTGAGTCACGAGATTTACAACACCATCAACGCCGTTCCGTAAACGCGGTTTTCACCGCCTCTTTTCCGCCTCTTTTTCGCCCTCAGCGCTCTCAGGCGTTATTTTTTGCTGCGCTTAGGCGTGGCGCTTCGACGATCAATCCGTCCGCTGCGGCCGCCGTCTTTGGTGAGTAATTCAATCGATCCGATGACGACATCATGGCTGATGGCTTTGAGCATGTCGTAAACTGTCAGCGCGGTGATCGAGGCTGCGGTAAGTGCCTCCATCTCAACTCCGGTTTGGCCACGGCAGCGAACGGTCGTGGTGATGAGCAAACTTTTTCCTTTTAATACCAATTCCACGGAGACGCCCGCCAATGGAATTTGGTGACACAGCGGAATGAGGTCGCTGGTACGTTTTGCCGCCATGATGCCCGCGAGACGAGCGACCTCGAAAACATTGCCTTTGCGCGTTGCGCCACCAGCGGCAAGCACCGCGCAGCACGCTGCGGGAAGCATGACGATGGCTTGTGCGCTCGCGCTGCGTTCGGTCACGGCTTTGTCGCCAACGTCGACCATGTGGACTTGGTTGCTGGCATTGAGATGCGTCAGTCGTTTGCGTGCTGGCATGGAGGTCGTCCGTGAATTCAGTCGGTGGCTTTGCGTGCGTGCAGCATCCAGGTCGCAACCTGCGGTGCGTGCGTCAGTGCTAACAAGTGACCGGCGCCGTGAATGATCGTCTCAGCACCACTGCGCTCGACGGGCATCAGATGGTCGCGGCTGCCGTGGATCTGAAACAGCGGTAAAGACAGGGCTTTCGTGCCAGGCTCTTTTATGCCAGGCTCTTTTATGCCAGGCCATGCGGCGGCGACTTGGCTGGCCCAGCGTAGGAAGCGTGGATCAGCGTCGTCGATCAACGCGGCTAACAGTTGCCGATGAGCGGGCCGAGTGACGCCGAATTTGAGCGCCAACGGCCAGGCCAATACATGCGCGCCATGGTCTGGCATGGGCACGATTTTCATCAGTGGTGCGAGCTGGCGTAATCCGAACGACACGCCCGCAGCTGAGCGACACGTCCCCATCAACAGCAAACCGCGTACGGGAATTAACCCAGCGATTTCCTGAGCCAGCATGCCGCCGAAAGAACTGCCGCCGAGCCAATCGCCTGGGCGCACCAGTCGCTGATCGACATAACGCTGGGCATAGGCGCGAAGATCACGGCCATTGCTGGAAAGTTCAGGCGGTAACCACGGCGGCACGACGATCGGGCCAACGCGCGCGGCCAATTCACCATACATGCGCGCATCACCGCCAAGGCCAGGAAACAGCACCAGACGTTTGGGTATCATCCTAAAAGCCGCGATGGATAGAACCCAGGCCAGCGTAGCCGGAACCCAAGCGAAGACTACG
>JANMYZ010000046.1:0-12872 GCA_031382605.1 Planctomycetota bacterium
ATTCAGTATTTAAGATATGCCGAATGGTTGGACGACCAGCCTCTGCGTGAAAGAACCTTAGTGATCGCAAACCGAGGAATTTTTACCGATCTTTATGGAATCGTTGAAATCGGTGGCGAGACCTTTGCCTATAAACAATGGGATAATGAAAGCGATCCTTTAGTACAGTCGACGACCCAGGCTTGGCTCATCGGTCGAAGTCTGCTTGGTTCAACGGCGCGCATCCATAAAGGCCCAGAGTTGATCCTGCGTCTGCCCATCGGCCCAGTTACCGAAGTGATCGGTTCAGTTCCCCCTCCACCACCTGTGACAGAACCACCGACGCTGCCAACACCGCCAGAGCCAATGGGAACCGATTTTACCGGCCCCCTAGATCTGGTGTCTTTACCTGGTCGTTCATTTAATCCGCCGGCGGTTTTGTTGACCAGTCGCGATGGGAAAAGCCAAGAAATCACCATGCTGCCGAATAATCATACGGCCCCATGGTTACGAGGAATGTACAATACCATACCAATTGAGTGGGAAGTTCGTCCGCCGGTTCCAGCGATTGCACCGCCGCCAACGGACGGCAGTCCACCTCCGCCATTACCCCGGATACCGAACCTCGCACCGCTCGCGATTGGTTGGTGGCCGCGGTATCCAAGTGGGTATCCACAAAAAACGCCAGAAGATTCGCATATAGCAAATGAGTTGAAAATCGAGCAACGGCTTTTGGCCAACAAGGTTCCGCCTCAGTTTCTTTCTGCTGATCAATTGACCTTTTTAAAAACGCATGCGGCACGCATGCGTTGTCGTAGTTATGCCTGGGCTGGGTTTCCGCTGCGCTTTCATGATGCGCAATTTAAAAAGCTAGACGTGCCCGAAGTGACCATTCTTAGCGACGGCGGCATTTTCGATCTTTATGCCGTAGCGCTGGACGGTACGATGGACTGGAGTGTTGCCGGAGATTTTTTGAGGCCAGATGACCTGACAGAAATATTTGCTTCAGATCGTTTTATGATTCTTGAAGACGAGAAACTCAACACACGTTTGATCAATCCCAAAGATAACATTCGTTTAATCAACGGCGTACCACAACCCAGAAAAGATAATGCTCGCACGGTTGACGGCGCAGAACTCCGTATCATCTGGGACTACTACGATGACCCACTGCCCGCCACCGCATCACCAGCCGAATGGCTACAAAAAACTGCGCGCAACGGCAACAGCGCGCCGATGATCGGCCCAGTCTATTTGCGTGCGCGTGCGCCGAACAAAATCATCAGCGTTGAACGGTGAATTCAGGTTGAGCGGTAAAGTAAATCACTTCAGTCGTCTCTCCAGGACTATCACATGGTTTGACGTGCAACCCGGCACTCAAAGTGCCGGGCTATTTTCACATCGTCCCGCTGGGACGGAATGCAGTGCAGAGGTCAGCGTCCCACAAAAGTCCGCTGGGACGGAATGTGGCGGTCAGCACCAAGATGGCGCGGAGCATGGCTATCAGCCTAGAAAACGCAGTAGAGAACCATTTTACCGCCAAGTCGCCAAGAGCGCAAAAGACTTATAGCAAAATCAATATCAACCCGTTTGGTGAGACCATTGATCACCTAGGTTTTTATTCATACCCTTGCTTTTCCTTAGCGTCTTTGCGGTGTAAGTTTTAATTCTTATTGCGGTTTTTAGGATCAGCGCCACGCAAGGGGCAGCACGAAAATAGCCCGGCACTTCAGTGCCGGGAACCGGGAACCGGGAATCATAACGTTGCAAGCAGAGTCCTGGAAGGACGGCTGAAACACCGACTATGACTGCCATCCCCGATCACGGGTGCGTCGGTGGTTCCAACGGCAATTTTTCTAACATCCGGCCGAGCATTTTTACGGCGAAAATTTGTAGGCGTTCGCGGACTTGGTCGTCGCCGACGCCGATGTGCAGATCCAGTTCTGGTGCGGTGGCGATCACCGTGCCGGAATCGGGATGAAAGGCGATCACGCCAAGGATGGCTTTGAGTTTATCGTCGGGCACTTCCAGGCGCAGGCGTTGGTAAACGAACAGCGGAAGCTCGGATTCAAATTGGCCTTGTCCGATATCCATCAATGCGGCGGCGCTGATTAAATTGCGTACTTTTTCATCGAGGTTAAAAACGTGGCCGGGCGCCCACAGGGCGAATTTACTGAGGAAATCTTCCCAGTCTTTCTTGCGCTCGGGGAACTCGTCGATGTGGCCGAAGTCGCGTGCGAACGGGCAAATCCAGGTGTTATCAGCGGCGTATTCTTCCCACACGATGCCGGCGAGCTGTTCTTCGGTCGGTGGCGTGGGCGGGGTTTCAGTGGCCTTGGTGTCGTCTGGTTTGCTCTCAGTGGCCTTAGTGTCGTCTGGTTTGCTCTCAGCGGGCTTGACCTCGCTCGTCGTGGCTTCACTTACCGCCGGCTTTGGCGCAGGCTTTTCTTCCGCCGATTTTTCTTCGGCCAGCAAGGGCAGCATCAGCAGCAAACACCAGCAGGCCACGGCCAACCGCCATCCCTGATGGAGGGAAATGCGGCACGGTGGTTTCTTCGAGTGGTTTCGCATAGTCACCTTAGAAGATACGTGGCTCGGCATCGCCGTTGTCGGTTTCATTACCTAAGTCCCAACGTCTTGGCCAAAATCCCCGCGCCAATCCACGTGGCGAGCGCCAAGGCGATCCAGCCCCAGGCGCTGCGACCCAGACGCTGATCGGATTCCCAGCGGAATAATTTCCATCCGGCGAGGGTCGCAGAGCAGCCGATGAGAAATAAAATCAGCAGGCGCCATTTCAGTCGTTCAAAGTCAAATTCATGGGTGTAACAGCGCTCAATCAATCGGACCGCATGGATGCCTGGCAGGAACAATGACACGTCTTGCGCCCATGAAGGGAGCATGCGCAGCGGTACGCCGACGCCGCCGATCATGATCATCGGCAAGAATAAACTTTGCCCGAGTGCCTGCACGGCGCCGATGCTGTTGGCGACGGCGGCGATAATCAAACCAATGCCGATGAAGGCGAATGCGACCAAGGAAAAAGCGAGGATCAGCGTCAACGTCTGTTTCGGCATGGGCAAGGAATAGATCCACATTGCCAGCGCGATTTGCAAGAGTGCCGAGCTAGCGACGAGCACAAAACGTGACGCCATGGTGCTGCTGACAAAGACGCCGCTGCTTAACGGCGTTAAGCGATAGCGCCGCCAAACGCCGCGATCGCGTTCGTTGACCAAGGTGATCGGAAGGCCGAAACACGCGCCGCCCATGACGCTGATAACGAGCAACGTCGCCATGGTGTTATGACTGAGCTGGGTGCCTTGTCCGCTCTGCACGCCGAAAATGCTGGCGAAGGCAAACAGAAAAAACACCGGCACCACGTAACCAAAGATCAGCGCTTGGACATTGCGGCAGTTGAGCACCAGCGTGATAAGAAAATGTCGCCAAAATCCGTGCATGCGTGCGTTCCTCAGTCCCGCAGCCGGCGGCCAGTGAGTTCGATGAAAACATCTTCCAGTGTTGGCTTGCGAATTTGCAGGTCGACCAGCTTTGCACCCACGGCGTCGAGGTGATGAACCAGCGCGATGATGGTGCGATTGATGGCGTTGCTGCTGATGCGTGCGACGACATCAGTAACTTCGACCACGCCAGCGGATTCTAAATTTTTGAGCGCCGTCGCATCCAGCGCGCGATCGGTGGTACACACGATGCGTGTTACGGCGGCGGAACGTCCCATCAACGCGGCGGGAGTATCGCACGCAATCATGCGTCCGTGATCGACGATGGCGACGCGATCACAGAGCTCTTCCGCTTCTTCAATATAATGGGTAGTCAGCAAGACGCTGCGCCCGGCGGCTTTCATCGCGCGGATGGCAGCATGCAATTCACGCCGTGCTTGCGGATCCATGCCTGCTGTGGGCTCATCCAGAAAGAGAACTTCAGGATCATTGATCATCGCCAGGGCTAATCCCAGACGTTGCTTCTGTCCGCCGGAAAGGCTCGCAAACGGGGCGTTGGCTTTTTCAGTTAAATGAAAGCGTTCGATCAAGATCGCGGGATCGACACTGCGGCGATAGAAACTGGCGAACAACACCAACGCTTCACGCACGCGCATCTGATCGGGCAACGCATTGGCCTGTAGCTGAACGCCAATGCGTTCGCGCATGGCGCTGGCATCACTGCGCGCGTCGATGCCACACACGCGAATGGTGCCACCGTCGGCCTGACGCAAACCGATGACGCATTCCAGCGTCGACGTTTTGCCCGCGCCATTCGGCCCCAGCACGCCAACAATTTCGCCAGTTGCCACGGTAAACGATAAGCCACGCACGGCTTCCACCGCGCCGTAGCGCTTGACCAGATTGGTAACTTCCACCGCTGCCGACATGGGTGGGAACCTAGCGGGGTTTCTGATGATGGCCAAGGCCGCCAAAAGTTGGCAAACTTACGCTGCGATGAGCTCATGCTGCAAAGAGCCGACTCCACCACAGCGGAGATTGCGAACTATACAGCACCACCACGCACGCCGCCGCCAATAATAATAATGAGCACGCCACCAACGCGTACGACAGCAGATGTCCAACGCGCGGAATATCTGCGCCTTTGCCAAAACTATTCAAGCGTAAGTTAAGCCATAAACCGTGGAGATGGAGCCAAATTCCTAAACCACAGGTGAAGGTAAGTATGGCCTGCAAGGTTCCCGCCGGACACAGCCAACGTCCCAGCAACAACGGACCCAGCACCAGCGGCAGAACGTAGGGCGCAATCAAGATCGGCACCGCACGCAAAGGATCGATGGGTTCATGGCGAGTCTCGCCGCCCTGGCCCGACGTTGCGCTGATGGAACCAACGCGCACCCACAACAACACGCACATCAGCGCATGTGCATTTTCATGCAGCCAAGTGTGCAGCAACAGATTGGGCTTGCGCCAAAACATCAGCACCAAACCGAGTAAAAGCCCAGCTAACAACGCGTATTCATCAGGCGGCGGCCCGCGCAGCACACGACCATTCCAGGTTTGCATCAGCACCAGCCAACACCACGGCACCACGAATACCCAAACGGCAGCGCCAAGGACAAGATCCAAGAAAAAGCGAAGCGTGCGCAAAATCATCGACCGCTGGGCGTAGGGAGCGGGGAAGATTGGGAAAGGAGAGAAGTCCGCAGCGCCTTGCAGCTTCTGGCACTTGTCCGAGCATCCCGCGCCATGACGGATCACGCGGACCTTTGGCTCACCCATCTGATTGGCCAGGTCGTGGTGATTGATCTGGATGAATCTTATTTGGTCATTGGCACGCTGCGCACGGTTGATGCGCATCACTTATCGCTCAGCGACGCTGATTTGCACGACCATCATGAATCCAATTGTACAAAGGATGTGTATCTGCTGGAAACCCGCCAAATCGGCGTGCGTTTTAATCGTCGGCAGGTGACCATTCCTCGTACCCGCGTGCTGGCGGTCAGTCGGCTAGAGGACATCGCTCCATGAAAGCGCTCATCATTATTCTTTTGGTGGTCGCGGCGACGTGGTGCGCCGGTCATGTGATTTTGGTGGCAGTGGTCGCCCCATCGATTTTTTTGCACGCGGTTTCGACGCCGACCATTCAGCCGGATCATCTGAGCCGCGAACTGGCGGGCGCTATTTTCGGTGAGGTTTTGCATCGCTGGAATGTCGCCATCAACATTGGCTTTTTGCCGTTGTTAGGCGTCTTGCTGCTCGCCCTTGCTGGCGTGCTGTTCCAGCGCAAGCGCGTGGGGCTGATGGTCGTGTGTGTGCTGGCGTTGATCAGCATCGCTGGCGTCCATAGGTGGTCAGATGCCATTTTGAACGAGGCTCGGGCGACCGCGCCGCCCACCGATCCGAGCATCGCGTACAGCGCTGAACAGCGTCAAACCTTCAATGTCCTGCATAAACGTTCCACGACGGTGTTCAGCACAGAAGCCGTGCTGCTGTTGTTGCTGGTCATCGGTTGTGGTGTGGCTCTGGGCCGCCAGGCCAACGCGGACAGCGCTTCCGCCGCACGTTCAGCCCACTAGGGTGACGCAGATGCTTCGCTGTCACCTGCTTGTTCCTGCTCGGCTTTTTCAGCTGGCCCTCAATAGCCGAGAGCTGCTGACGTTGGCGATATTGGGAATGTTCATTTTAAGTAGCTGCGTTCAGCATCGCGTCGTCGTCAGTCCGCCCGCGCCCGCGCCGGTAGCGTCAGCGGGTGAAGATGAGGCCATCACGCAAATGATTTCTGGCAGCACGGTGGTGACCGCACCGCATGAATCGACGAAGCTGTCGTCGCCTTTGCCGATTGATCTTCCGATCAGCGTCTGGCGTCGCGACAGCGACGGTCTTTTGAGTCGTGGCGAATCCCGCGTGACGACCGCGCTACCGTGGTGGCAACGATTTCCGGCAGATATTTTCACTGACCTTACGCCCATCGATGCCGAAGTGTTTGCCAGCGGCAGTTCTTCTTTGACCCCGATTCCGGTGGCGGATCAAGCACGTTTGTTCAATCAAGCAGCACGCGACGGCTACGCTCACAAAGCACTCGTGTCGCCATCGCCGTCACCCTCATCACTCAAGTGACCAAGCATCCATGAACCTAGAAACCGCAGTAGAAAACCATTTTACCGCAAAGCCGCCAAGAGCGCAAAGAACTCACCGCAAAGATAGCATTCAACCGTTTGGTGAAGACAAAGATCACACTCATTTTATTTCAAACCCTTGCTTTTCCTTGGCGTCTTCGCGTCTTTGCGGTGGAAGTTTTATTCCAACTGCGTTTTTTAGGATGAACATGTCCCGATCGTTGTTGCCGTTGTTCTTTGCTCTTATCTGCGGTGGCCCGTCGCTGTGGTCGGCTGATGCGCCGACGGCGGAAGAATGGAGTCCGGTTGAGCAGGCGTTGAGCGAAGATGCCCCCAGCGCAGGAACCAAACTTGCTGCGCTCATCACTTTGTATCCGCGCTGGGCAGGCGGTCAGCGGACTATGGCCGGGTGGCACATGCGCCACGGTCAGCCGGACGCGGCGCTGCTCAGTGCCAAACAAGCGTTGGCGGTGAATCCGCGCGACTCTGACTCTGCTGCGATTGCGGTTCAAGCTCTTGGTGCGTTGCATCGCCCAGGCGAGGCTTTCGCTTTGGCCGATACCTTTGTTGGCGAAAAAGATCCCAGTGGCTGGGTTAATTTCCGTGCGGCAGAAGTCGCCTTGGAGCTGAATGATCCCGCCAAGGCCGAGCTGCATTTGTCGCTGGCCAATGGTCGGGTCAAAGTTCCCCCCGCAGAGTTCTCTTTTCTTGATGCCCGCATCAGCGTGGCGTCGGGTGATTTGGATCGGGCAGACATAAGTCTTACCCGTGCGGTCGCAGCGAATCCGCGTTTGTGGAATGCTTGGTATGAACTCGGCGTCGTGCAGTTGCGTCAAGCCGAACGAAAAACGGCGAGCTCACGGCGCGACTATTTAAACAATGCCGAAACCAGCTTTATCAAAGTCACCGCTGTCCAAACGAAAGATGCGTTGTCCTGGCTTGGCCTGGGTCGGACTCAGTTGACCCAAGCACAAGATTTATTGGCCGAGCATTCGAGTGACAGCCGGGCAAGAGCCGCCAAAGCGGTGGTGAGTTTGCGCAACGCGGTGGAAATCAACCCTGCGCTACGCGATGCGCACCTCAATTTGGGCGTCGCCTTGCTGATCGACGATCAACATGATCAGGCGATTACGCATCTGCTTAAAGCGCGCGCTCAAGGTTCGAAGGAGCGCATGCTCAGTTTCAATTTGATGCTCGCCTATCAAAAGGCTGGACGCTCGGCCGAATTTGAAGCCGAAGCGAAAAGTATTCAGGCCGTTTCACCGGCAGAAAAGATCACCGCTGGAATCGGTTTTTTCCGTGCCGGAAGTTTCGCCCTGGCGGCGCAATTGCTGACCAGCGCTTTGCCAGAGCTTGGCGAAGATCGTGAACGCGTCGCCTCAACGTACCGTTTTATCGCCCACGCTCACGCCGGTCTGGCCGCTGCTGAATCAGCGGTGGGCGGTGATGGAAAAGCGAGCGAAGAGAATAAAGAGCGAGAAAATCAGCTCGATCTGGCGCGTGAGGCGTTCAAGAAGGCCGGCAACTACCGCGATTTTCCTGCCCAACATTTTTATCTGGCGCAAGAAACCAAGCGTTCGCCAACGGCTGGCTATGAAGCCGGTTGGCAATTTTTGACTTGGCAGGGCTATGCCTCCATCGATGGCTGGAGCGCGGTGTTGGGCAATTATGGCGGCGCCATGACCGGGGGCGAAGGCGTCGCTGGCATGTGGAATCGTCACCCGTTTCATCTCGTCGTCTGGAGCGTATTGGCCTTTTTCCCATTGTGTTTCGCGTTGTTCGCGTGGTTACGCCCACGGCGAGTAAAATATGAATCAACATCGAGTGTCGATCAGCGCCCGGTGTCTGAGTCGATGGTGAAATCAACTCGTCCAGCAGTACCGATTCGTCCAGTGGCGACTCGTCCGCCAGCGCCAGCGAAGGTTTCTCGTGACGATCGGCGCGCACCGCCTCTTCCGTCGTCGGCACAGAATCAATCGCGTACCCCGGCGCCCGCGACTCGTTCACCAGCCGTGATTAAACCGGCTAGGCCGGTATCGCCGAAGCCGCCAGTGCGTTCTCCCGATGAGACGGAGGCGAGTCTTCCCGTCCTGCCCGCTGAGCGTGTGCCGCGAGTGGCTGACAATCATCTTCGTCATAAGCAGGCGGAAACCGAACCCAGTCTTCGGCCGGCGAAAGCGCCAGAAAAAAAAGCGCCCGTCGCTGGTGAGTTCGCCGCGCTTGAACGACGGACTCCGCGCCCCGAGGACGGCAAGAAAAAGTGAAGCCGGTCAGCCGCATCAGCCTCGTCATTCCTGCGGCCGGAAGCGGAACTCGTTTTGGCGGGCCAATTCCCAAGCAGCTTTTGCCGCTCAAAGGCCGCGCAGTTTTTTTGCGCAGTCTGGATGCCTTTGCTGGCCACGTCAGTGAAGCGGTCATTGCTGTCAGCGACGATCTGCGTGCGGATATCGAAGCGTTGTTGAACAACGCCGGTCTGCCTTTTCCCGTGCGGCTGACCACCGGCGGCGCGACGCGACAAGCCTCGGTTTATGCCGGGTTGTTGGCCAGTGATCCAACCGGTGATGCGATTCTGGTGCATGACGCCGTGCGTCCGTTGGTGCCTGCATCCTGCATCGCTGCCTGCATCGCTGCATTGCGCGATCACGTTGCCGCAGTGGTTGCCGTCCCGTGCGCCGCAACGGTGAAACGCGCACGTGCAGACGGCACGGTCGATACCACGGTTCCGCGCGACGACCTGTGGCTGGCCCAAACCCCGCAAGGATTGCGCCGAGCAGAAGCGCTCGCGGCCTTTGCTTGTGCGGTCGCTGAAGGCTGGTCGTGCAGCGATGATGCGCAGGTCATGGAACGCGCTGGTCATCGCGTCGCTTTGGTCCTGGGCGATGCACGGAATTTAAAGCTGACCACGCCAGATGATTGGGCGGTGGCGGAAGCGTTGTTGGCTAAAGTAGGGACGGCGGGGACAGTTCTTGGTCAGAATGACGTATGAATACCGCGTCTCGGTCATTCGGGATATTCGACACGGTTTTCTAAGCTCTGTCTATTTCATGAGTTGAGGCGCATTGAGTCAAAATCCTTTGGCATGGCCCATGCTAAAGAGATTCGCAAGAGCTTCGCGACCACTATGCGTCACCGCACCATCCTTATTGCTGATGACGACCGCCTGGTGCGGGAATCGTTGCACGACGTGCTGGCCGATCTCGGCTGGGCGATTGAGGAAGCAGGCAATGGTACCGACGCCATCGCGGTACTGCGGCGCATGCACTGCGATTTGTTGCTCTCTGACGTCGACATGCCGGATATGACGGGTTTTCAATTGCTGTCGTGGGTCACCGAAGCGGGCAACTTGCATGTGCGTACTCCCGTAGTGCTGATGAGCGCCCGCGCAGATCATCAGTTAGGCTTGGCCGCTCAGCGAGCGGGTGCCGTCACGCTGCTTTCAAAACCGGTCGAGATCCCGGAGATCACCTCGTTGGTGGCGCGCATCTTGGATCGCTAACCTTATCGATCGCGTCATGCGGTCATTTGCTCTTTCTTTCACTTCCCTTCTTTCAACGCAACACCTCAAAACAACAACTTCTCTAAAGGAACATCGTCATGGGTAAAATTATCGGCATCGATCTGGGCACCACCAACTCGTGCGTCTCAGTCATGGAAGGCGGCGAAGCCGTCGTCATCGCCAACCAAGAAGGTCTGCGCACTACGCCATCCGTCGTCGGATTCACCGAAAGCGGTGACCGCTTGATCGGCCAGATGGCGCGCAATCAGGCCATCACCAATCCCGAAAACACCGTTTACTCGATCAAGCGTTTCATGGGCCG
The DNA here is from genome assembly GCA_031382605.1 of Planctomycetota bacterium. Lineage (GTDB taxonomy): Bacteria > Planctomycetota > UBA11346 > UBA11346 > UBA11346 > BOG-1363. Next base: position 10,372 of record JANMYZ010000046.1, read on the forward strand.
TCGCCATAGCGAAGTCGGCTCAGAAGAAAAATTGGTGCCGTACAAAGTCGTCGGAGGCGCCAACGAATTGGTCAAGGTCGACATTCGTGGCAAGCAATACACTCCACCTGAAGTTTCAGCGATGGTGTTGCAGTACCTGAAGAAAGCGGCCGAAGATTATTTAGGCGAAGCGGTGACCGAAGCGGTCATCACCGTGCCTGCGTACTTCAACGACAGTCAGCGTCAGGCAACCAAAGACGCGGGTAAAATCGCTGGTTTGGACGTCAAACGCATCATCAACGAGCCCACCGCAGCGGCGCTCGCCTATCACATGGACAAGGGCAAGAGCGGCAAGATCGCGATCTTCGATCTTGGCGGCGGCACCTTCGACGTGTCCATTTTGGAAGTCGGCGATGGCGTGGTCGAAGTACTTGCGACCAACGGTGACACGCACCTGGGTGGCGATGACTTTGATGATCTGATCATCCATCACTTGGCGGATAATTTCGCCAAGGAAAACGGCGGCTTGGATCTGCGTAAAGACAAGATGGCCTTGCAGCGTTTGAAAGAAGCGGCGGAAAAGGCAAAGAAAGAACTGTCGCAAGTCACCAGCGCGCAGATCTCGTTGCCGTTCGTGACCATGGTCAACGGCGCGCCGAAGCATTTGAACACCACGCTGACGCGTGCGTCATTTGAAAATTTCACCAAGACTTTGATCGAACGTTGCCGCAAGCCGTGCTTGGATTGCATTAAGGATGCCAAGCTCGCGGCCAGCGAAATCGATGACATCATTCTGGTCGGCGGCTCAACCCGCATGCCCAGTGCCCAAGCGATCGCCAAAGAAATCTTCGGCAAACAACCGAAGCAAAACGTCAATCCAGACGAAGTCGTGGCGGTTGGTGCTGCGGTTCAAGGCGGCGTGCTGACAGGCGAAGTGAAAGACGTCTTGCTGTTGGATGTCACTCCGTTGTCGCTCGGTATCGAAACCGAAGGCGGCGTCATGACGGTGATGATTGAACGCAACACCACCATCCCGAAAGATCACACGCAAGTGTTCTCGACGGCGGCCAACAATCAGCCGGCGGTTGATATTCAGGTCTATCAGGGCGAGCGCCGCATGGCGCGCGACAATCGCCAGATCGGCAAGTTCACCCTCGACGGTATTCCACCAGCCCCACGCGGTATGCCGCAAGTGGAAGTGACCTTCAAAATCGACGCCAATGGCATTCTGGAAGTGAAGGCCAAAGACAAGGCCACCGGCAAAGAACAGCACATCTCCATTCAATCGTCGTCCGGTCTCGGCAAAGACGAGATTCAGCGCATGGTCGATGAAGCGGCGGCAAATGCTGACTCTGACAAAGCCAAAGAAGAACTGGCCAAGGCCCGCAATCAGGCCGAGCAGGTCGTCCATCAGACCCGTGCGCAGTTGGAAGAACATAAAGACAAGTTCGAAGGCAGCGAACAAGCCGACATCACCGGTGCCGTTGAAGCCTTAGATAAACTCAAGACCGGCGACGATAAAAACGCCATCGAAGCCGCGCTCAAGGATTTGGAAGCCAAATCACAAGCGTGGGGCAAGCGCATTCACGAAGCGTCCTTCGCCAAGCAACAGGCTGCCGCTGGCGCGGCGGCTGGCGGCGGTGGACCGCAGCAGGCAGAACCACAGGCCAAGGGCGGTGGCGAGGACAACATCAAAGATGCTGACTTCACGGTTCAGAAGTAAGCGCCATTACCCGGACCATTTCCCGACTCGACACGGGTCGCCATTCCGGCGACCCACAACCTGAAAAACACTGAGGTACCTGCATGAGTAAACCAGCCATCAAGCCCGTTGGATCCCACGTGATCATCCAGCGCTCGTCTCCTTCTGATAAGAGCACTGGCGGCATCGTCCTGCCAGAAAAAGCCAAGGATAAGCCCAAAGAAGGCAAAGTCATCGCGGTCGGTAACGGCAAGGTGATGGAAGACGGCAAGCGCCAAGCCATGCAACTGAAGAGCGGCGACCAAGTGCTGTTCACCAGCTACGCAGGCACCGAAATCAAAGTCGGCGGCGAAGACTATATCGTCATGGAAGAGAGCGAAATCCTGGCGGTCATCGCGTAAAGCGACTCGTCGGATTCAATAGACGAAGAACACCCGGTCGGATTTCCGATCGGGTGTTTTTTTGGCTCTGCGGCATTTTGTATGGGTTCCATCTCATTGGACAGCCAAAGAAGAAATAATCGAACAGGAGGCGCGGAGACGCGGAGATCGGAGGAGGGGAAGATGTTTGTTGGAGAGAATAATCCTTTTCCTCCTCTTACCTCGGTGTCTCCGCGCCTCCTGTTCGATTTTCCTTCCCGCTTTGATGAGTCCCAAGGACTGAGAAAGGACCCACGCTAAACGCCGCAGAGCCAAAAAAGAGTTTAACTCTTTCTCTGCTCTGGTGCTCTGGTGCTCTGTAGTACTAAGGTTCAAATTCTCCGTGCCATCTGGAGAATTTGCGACACCGACAAAAAAGAAGGAAGCATGAGAAGTGCTAA